>JBDSFA010000313.1:0-2340 GCA_039919785.1 Dokdonella sp.
TAAGGCGCGGACAAGAGCATCGCGTCTTCCGGCGCTCCCACAAATGCCGATGAGCCGTGTGGGAGCAACTGTCTGTGGGAGCGGCTTCAGCCGCGATGCTCTCCTCACAAGAAGCATCTCGGCTTCCGCCGCTCCCACAAAAGCTTCTGCCTGCAGCGCTGGCTCAAGCCCACTCGGACAAACCCTCGATGTCGTACAAACGCTTCCAGCTCGCACGCGCCTTCACGCGTTGCGCGAGTGCGGCGAGCGCGGGCCATGCCGTCGCGGTCTTCGGCATATTTCGCGACCAGCGCATCAGCATGGTGGCGTACAGATCGACAACGCTGAAGGTGTCGCCAAGCACATAGGGTCCATGCGCGGCGAGATGGGCATTGAGTCGATCCCACACCGCTTCGATGCGCTTGCGCGCCAAATCCTTGGATTCCTTTTCCTGCTCTGCGGGCGCGAAATCGCGCGCATAGAACCACTGGCGGAAGGCCGGCTGCAGTGTATTGGCCAGATGCAGCATCCACTGCAGATAGGCGCTGCGCTGTGGCGTACCCGGCGCAGGCGCAAGCGCCGCTTCCGGATGACGTTCGGCCAGCAGCAGCAACAGTGCCGCGCACTCGTAGACCGGCTGGCCGTCGACGACCAGGGTCGGCACCGTGCCGTTCGGATTCAGGCGCAGGTATTCCTCGCTCTTGTGCGCGTTGCTGTCCAGATCGAGCTTGCGCAATTCGTGCGCGGCACCGATTTCAAGCAAGGCCTGATGCACGGCCATGCTGGCGGTTCCCGGCGAATAATAAAGAACGTACATCGATAGCTCCTGCAGGAAAAGGGAAAGCCGGAAGCTTGCTACGGTGTCGCGCGTTTGATCACCGCGCCACCTTTCATGACGAAACTCGGATGTTCGAGCGTGCTCACGTTCGCGAGCGGATCGCCTTCGACCGCGATCAGGTCGGCGTAGTAGCCGGGTTTCAGTGCACCCACCTTGTCGGCGCGCCCGAGCAGGTCGGCCGCTCCCGTGGTCGCGGACTGGATCGCCTGCATCGGCGTCATGCCCCATTCGACCATCTTCGCAAACTGCTTGGCGTTCCAGCCGTGCGGGTAAACGCCTGCATCGGTACCGAATGCGAGTTTTTCGCCCGCCTTGACCGCGCGTCGGAAACTCTCGCGCTGCAGGCGGCCGACTTTCTTCTCCTTCTCGGTCATGCTTTGGGGAAAGCCGAGCCGCGTGTATTCGGCCAGGATGTAGTCGTCGTTGTAGATGTCCATGACCAGATATGTGCCGTGTTCCTTGGCGAGCTTGAGGCCCTCGTCATCGATCAGGCTCGCATGCTCGATTGAATCGACGCCGGCCTTGATCGCCATCCTGATTGCTTCTGCGCCGTGCGCGTGCGCGGCGACGCGCTTGCCCCAGCGATGCGCCTCGTCGACGATCGCGTTCATTTCATCTTGCGAATACTGCGGTGCGCCCACCGACTCCTCGGCGCTGAGCACGCCCGCGCTGGCCATGAACTTGATCACGTCGGCACCATGTTTGACGTCTTCGCGCACCTGCTTGCGCACGCCGTCGACGCCGTCGGCGACGCCGGTAAAACCATGGAACTCGATGTTCGGCGAAAAGCCGGTCGCATCGTCCGCGTGCCCGCCGGTCGAGCCAAGCGGCAAGGTTGCGGCGAGGATGCGCGGACCGTCGACCTGGCCGCGATCGATCGCATTGCGCAGCGCGACATCGATGTACTCGGCCGAGCCAAGGTTGCGCACGGTGGTGAAGCCCGCTTCTAGCGTGCGCTTGGCAAACACATGCGCGGTGACCGCTTCGTCGATCGCGCTGCGCTGCAGGACATCCTTGTAGTAGTTGCCGGACGACAGCGTCGCATCGCCGGTGATATGCACATGGCAATCGATCAGGCCGGGCAGCAGGGTCGCGTTGCCAAGATCGATGCGCGTGTAGCCGTCCGGCACCTGTCCGTCCGTGCGCACTTCCTTGATGCGATCACCCTCGATCAGCACCAGCGGATGCGCGATGACCTTGCCCTGATCCGGAGCGAGCAGCGCCGCAGCGCTGACCGCGAGGCGGGTTGGCGCGGGCTCGGCGGCGAACGCAGGGCTGGCAAGGCTGGCAACCAAGGCGAGAATCAGATGCGGTCGCATGCGCAGACTCCAATGGCAAAAGACGCAATCTAGCAGTCCGGCTGCGACCCGTCCGCGTGCCGGAATGCACGGTCGTTCGCACACGACATGACGCGCCGCATGCAAATCGGCGAAACTTGGCGTTCTGCAGCACGATCTCGGAGCAAGCATGGCCGTCCAGGAAGCGAAGGTGCCGGATATCGGCAACTACACCAACGTCCCCGT
>JBDSFA010000400.1:0-8888 GCA_039919785.1 Dokdonella sp.
CCACGCACAAACGCATGATCGTCACGATGCAGGTATTCGTGTTGTGCGCATGCGTGCTCGCACTGCATGGCGCGTATCAGGTGCAGGACGGTATCGGCTGGACCGGCATGCCGCTGGTGCAGGACGACGGCCGAATCCAGTACATCGGCATCTTCGCCGATCCGAATGACCTCGGTCTGCTTTTCGTCAGTGTGCTGCCGATGGCGTTTTACCTTGCCAAGCGCGGCGGCCTGGTCGGCTTGGCCAAGCTGGTCTGGCTGGCCGCCGCCGGGTTGCTCCTCTACGGCGTCTACCTGACCAATTCACGCGGCGCCATGCTCGCGGTCGCGGCGATGCTCGGCGTCTGGTTGTGGCTCCGCCGCGGTCTCGTCACCGCGGTTGTCGTTGCCGGCGGCGGGCTCGCGCTGATGCAGATGCTTCCGTCGCGCCTGCAGGAACTGGACGCCAGCGAGGAGTCGGCCGCGGGCCGCGTCGACGCGTGGTACCAGGGCCTGCAAATGTTCCAGGCGAAACCGATCTTCGGAGTTGGCGCGCATAATTTCACCGAATTCAACTATCTGACAGCGCACAACTCGTTTGTTCTTGTATTGGCAGAAACCGGCTTCATCGGCTATACCGTCTGGCTGGCATTCGTCGGCTACAGCTTCTGGATGATGTTCACCTTGTGCAGGACCACGATGAAGATCGCAGATCCCGCCAGCATGGAAGCGTGGCGCGTTGAGCGCGAGTTCGGCGTCACCCTGTTCCTGTCGCTATGCGGATTCTTTGCCGCCGCGTTCTTTCTCAGCCGCAGCTACGTGATCGTGATGTATCTGCTGGCCGCAATGGTCGTCGCCGAATACACCATCGCGCGAGCCAATTTCCCGAGTCTGCCCGAGTTTCGAATCGGCCAGAATCTCGGGCGCTGGTTCATGATCTCCGCAAGCTCGATCGCCCTGCTGTACGTCATCGTCAAGGTTCTGCTGTGAGCACCCGCACCGAGACCGTCCGCAACACGCTGTTTTCCTCGGTCGGCCTGTACACCGAATATTTCCTTGGCATGTTCGTGTCGATTCTCATTGCGCGGCATTTGGGGCCGCACGATTTCGGCACCTACAGCCTGGTCATCTGGCTCGTCGCTTGCGGCGTGACTGCGACCAATGCGGGTACCACGACCACGATGATCAAGTTCATCGCCGAGCTGCGCGGCAGCGGGCGGGAGCACCTGTTGCACCCGATGATCGCCTATCTGCGTCGGGTGCAGGCGACCTTCCTGCTCGTTGTGCTAGTAGTCGGCAGCATTGCGTTCCTGGCGGCGGGCGGTCGACTCGCACCTGAATTCAATCATCTCGGGCTATGCGCGCTGCTGATCTTCGCTGTCGGCATGCGTGCTCCCTACATGCTCAACATCGCGGTCGCCAAGGGCTTCGAACGTTTCAGTGCCACCGCGAGGATTGCGCTGATAACGACGCCGCTCAATCTCGCCATGATCCTGGTGGCATCATTTGTCGGCGCACCGATCGAAATATTCCTCGGCATATTTGCCGTGTCGGGCGTTGTCTTCTACGTGGTCTCGCGTTGGCAGGTCCGCGGCCTGATGCCCGACATCATCGAACACGGCGTGCTGGAACCGGACCTGATGCGGCGCGTGCATCGACACATGCGTTTCGTTGCCGTCATCAGCACGGTGGGATTCTTCACCGCCAGCGAGACGGAAGTTCTGGTCCTCAACGTGCTCAACACGCCGGGCAACGCGGGCCAATTCAAGGTTGCCTACCAGCTTGCAACCGGTGCCGCCGCACTCCTGCCCGGTGTCTTCAGTGCGGTGCTGCTTCCGATGATGGCCAGGGCATTCAGCGAGGGCAGGGCGGTTGCGGCACGCCGCTTCGTCGCCTCGACGACCTATCTTGCCTTGCTCGCAGGGCCGCTGATCGGCTTTGGTTTCGTGTTTTCTGACGCGATGATCGTCGCGCTCTACGGCAATGCCTATCAGGCCGCCGGCATCGTGCTCACCCTTTGTCTGCTTGCAAGCTCGGTCACCGTCATCAGCAATGCGGCGACGAGCCTGCTGATGAGCGCCGACCATCAGCAGAGCGTGCTCGCGCGCGTGGTGGGCTGCGGGGTGCTGAAGATCGTGCTCGACATCCTGTTGATCAAGCAATACGGGTTGGTCGGAGGCGCAAGCGCCTATCTCATCGTCGCGATCATCGGCGCAGCCGTCACGATCGCGCTCGCGCTGCGCATCAGTGAGGCGCGGCTCGCGTGGTCGCGCCTCGCCCGCATTGCCGTCGCGATCGCACTGGCTGCACTGCTCGCAAGTCCCTTGCGCGGACTCCATTCGCCGCTGATGGCGATGCTCGGTGGGATGGCGGCGATGGGCGTTCTCTACCCGCTGCTGACCCTGGCGCTCGGTTGCTGGAGCGAATCGGACGTCGGTTATTTCGCCCGCATGCACCAGAAGCTGCTGCGCGGCCAGCCTGCGATCATCTCCTCTTTCCTGCAATGGGCAGGCGTGCGCGCCGCCAAGGACTTGCGTTGAGACGCGTCATGCCACACGTACACCAAGATCCCGATCGCGCGGAAGCTGAAAGGGTGTCGTGGTGACTGCAGTCTATGAGACGCTGTTCCGACGGATGCTGTTTCCAGTGTACGAATCCGTACTTCGTCGCCGCAAGACACTGGCGTATCTCGATGAATACGAGCGTAGCCAATGGCTGGCACCGGAGCAGATTGCGGCACTGCAATGGCAAAAACTCAAGGCGCTGCTGGAGCATTGCTATCGCGAAATTCCCTACTACCAGCGGACATGGAAAGCCCTGGGCCTGACGCCGGCCGATATCCGTTCCGTGGCCGACTACGACCGTCTACCGGTGCTGACGAAGTCGGATATCCGATTGAACTTCGCCGATCTGATCGCGCCCTCGCTGCGACAGCGATTGCTCTACAAGGCGACCGGTGGTTCTACAGGCGAACCCTTGCGCTTTGGCTACACGCGAGAAAGCAATGAGCGGCGCAACGCCGTGATGTGGCGCGGCTACGCCTGGGCCGGTGCGCGCATGGGACGCCGATCGCTGTATGTTTGGGGCGGTGCGGTAGGCCATCCCGATCGCATGCAACTGCTCAAGGACCGGCTGTTCCACGCAGCATTCGGTCGACGCATGCTCGATTCATTCCTGATGAGCGAATCGAACATGTCCGCCTACGCGGATGCGATCGATGCCTATCGACCTGAAATCATCGTCGGCTATGTCGGCCCGTTGGTCAGCCTGGCGCAATGGCTGCTCGCAAACGGCCGGCGCACGCACACGCCGCAGGCGATCCTCGGCGCTGCCGAATCGTTGTTCGAGCATCAGCGAGACGTGATCCAGCAAGCCTTCGGCGCACCCGCATTCAATACCTACGGATGTCGCGAATTCATGCTGATTGCAGCGGAGTGCGAGCATCGCGAGGGCTTGCACATCAACGCCGATCACCTCCTGGTCGAAGCGGGCATTGCCGGAGCAACCGAGTCGGCTGATGTGGTGATCACCGACCTGCACAATTACGGCATGCCTTTCATTCGCTACGTCAACGGCGATCTCGCGACGAGCTCCGCCCGCGTCTGTGCCTGCGGTCGCGGGCTGCCCCTGCTGGAACGCGTCGAGGGGCGGCGTCTCGATGCGATTCGCACACGCTCAGGCCAGATGCTGCCGGGGGAATTTTTTCCCCATGTGTTCAAGGATGTCGTCGGCCTCAGCCGCTTCCAGGTGGTGCAGCGTTCGCTCGATCATCTCGACATTTCGATGGTGCGCGGGCCGGGTTTCGATACGGCGAGCCTTGACTACGCGCGCGCGGAGATCCGTAACGTTCTCGGTGACGCGATCGAGCTGAGAATGCATTTCGTGGATGAAATTCCGTCGGGCGCGAACGGCAAGTTCCGCGTCACCCTGTGCGAATTGCCGGCCGTCCCCGTTTGAGCCTCGACGGCTTGCCGTCGCGCGGTGAACCACCAATACTTTGCTGTCGCGGGGTTTGCGGGCGGGCATGTCAATCCGTAAAACTTGGGGCGGCCTTCATGCGCACGACCAGAGGTAAACCATGAGTGGCGGGTACGAGCGCGCATTTGCGAAGGTGCTGTTCCCGCTCTACGAGAGCGTGCTGCGTCGACGCAGGACCTTGGCCTACCTGCGCGAAGCTGAAGCCAATCAATGGCTCGATGCAACCCAGATTGCGCAGTTGCAGTGGCGCAAGCTCAGTGCCCTGATCGAACACTGCTGGCGCGAAGTGCCTTTCTATCAACAGCGCTGGCGCGCATTGGGGCTGACGCCGCACGACATACGCAGCACAGCGGACTACGCGCGCCTGCCCGTGATCACCAAAGCGGATGTGCGCGAACATTACGATGACTTGCACGCCGTTTCATTTCGCGGTCGTCTCAGCTACAAGTCGACAGGTGGCTCGACCGGCGAGCCGATGCGTTTTGGCTACACGCGCGAAAGCTACGAGCGCCGCATCGCGGCGATGTGGCGCGGCTACGCGTGGGCCGGCGCGAGAATGGGTCGGCGCACGCTGTACCTGTGGGGAGCGTCGATCGGCGCGCCGTTGCGCTCGCAGCAGATCAAGGATCGCCTCTACCACGCCGCGTTCAACCGGCGCATGTTGAACGCGTTCCTGATGAGCGAAGCGCGGATGCAGGAATACGCCGCCGAGATCGACAGCTTCCGCCCGGAAATAATCGTGAGTTACGTCGCGCCGATCGTGCAGATGGCGCAGTGGCTGCTCAAGACCGGCACGCGCCCGCATCGGCCGCAGGCGATCCTGAGCGCTGCCGAATCGCTGCATCCCTCGCAGCGCGAGACGATCGAGCGCGCATTTGGCTGCCCGGTGTACAACACGTACGGCTGCCGTGAAGTCATGCTCATCGCGGCAGAATGCGAACGACGTGAAGGCCTGCACCTCACTGCCGATCATCTGCTGGTTGAGCTCGATTCCCCGCGCACGTCGCCAGGGGGCGAAACGGTCGGCGAGGTTGTGCTCACCGACCTGCACAACTTCGGCATGCCGCTGCTGCGCTACGCGAATGGCGATCTTGCGACCGCGGCCAGCGAACTCTGTGCCTGCGGTCGCGGCCTGCCGCTCCTGCGTCGTATCGACGGACGCAAGCTCGACACCTTGCATACGCCCGACGGGCACTTGCTGCCGGGCGAATACATCGTTTACGTATTCCTGACGGTTCCGTCGATCCGGCGTTACCAGGTGATACAGCGGCAGCTCGATACATTCGATGTCTACCTGGTACCCGATGCCGGTTTCGGTGAGCACGTGTTGCAGCATATCCGCGACGGCATCGCAAAGGCGGTTGGCAGCGGCATCACATTGCGCTTCCATGTTGTCGACGATATTGCGGCAAGCTCGAGCGGCAAGTTCCGCGTGACGATCTGCGAACTGGGTTGAGCATCGTGTCGCGAGAAAGCAAGGAGATATGCGTGGGTGTATTGAGCGGAGCGGGAAGGGCTTTTTGAAAATCACCCACGTTGTGGAAAATCTCAATCGCGGCGGCCTCGAGCGCGTCGTCATCGATCTTGCGCACGCGCAGCGCGCCAGTGGCGATGCGCCGCGTGTGGTGTGCCTGTTCGAGCCCGGCACGCTGGCCCACGAACTCACCGCACAAGGCATCGAGGTCGTCGCGTGCCACAAGGGTGCTGGATTCGATCTGCGCACGCTGCGCCGCTTGCGTCGTGTGCTGGCGACCGACGCAGGCGAGGCCGTGGTGCATACGCACAACCTCATTGCCCACGACTACACGGCGCTGGCCTTGCTGGGTTTGCGACGCCAGCGCCTGATCAACACGCGCCATGGCATGGGTGGCACGCCTGTAGCGCGACTGCGCGGCGCGCTCTATCAGCTGAGCATGCGCTGGACCGATCGCGTCGTCGCCGTGTGCGAGGCCGCCCGGCGCAATCTCGTCGAACGCGAAAGGTTGCCGGCGAACAAGGTGGTAAGCGTGCCGAATGGCATCGAGGTCGCTACCTTCAAACCGGCCTCTGACGCGGCGCGCCGTCGGCTCGCCGAACGTGAGGGCCTGCCGGCGACAACGCGCCTGATCGGTTTCGTCGGGCGCCTCAACTGGGCCAAGGATCTGCCGAACATGCTGCGCGCGTTCGCGCGGTTGCAGCAGCGTCGCCCCGATACGGCGCTGATCCTTGTCGGCGATGGCGCTCTGCGCGCGGAGCTGACCGAGCTTGCGGCCAGCGAAGGCATCGCCGAACGCGTGCGTTTCCTCGGCGACCGCAACGACGTGCGCGAACTCCTGCAGGCATTCGACGTGTTTGCGATGTCATCGGTTTCCGAGGGCTATTCGATCGCGTTGCTCGAGGCTTGCGCTACCGCGCTTCCGATCGTCGCGACGGCCGTTGGCGGCAATGCCGAAATCGCGGTCGATGGCGTAAACGGGCGCATCGTTCCTGCAGGCCAGCCCGATGCATTTGCCGACGCACTGGAATCCGTGCTCGCCGATCCCGCAGGCGCAGTCGAGATGGGCCGCCGCGGGCGTGACTGGGCGCTCGAACAGGCGACGATAGCGCGCATGCATGCCCGCTATCGCGACATCTACCAAAGGCCTGCAAAAGCTTTGGTATGATGAACGTCTTGCGTCGTCGACGAACCACATCCGGCAAGGCAAGCGTCCAGCGCGCAGATCTGCTGCCTGGTGCACGCCACCCGCTACCACGCTCTTCATCCTCGATTGGAATGCCTTGAGCCCTCGCCCCAGAAAGCTGCACCTGCTGCGCTGGTTACCGCGCCGTCTCATGCTGACCGAGCGGCCCTATGGCGGCAAAGGACTGTATCTCACCTTCGACGATGGCCCGCATCCCGACGTGACGCCGGCGCTGCTGGATCTGCTCGCCGAACACGGTGCGCGCGCGACATTCTTCCTGCTCGGCAAACACGTCGAGCGCCATCCACAGGTCGTGCGGCGCATCGTCGCCGAGGGGCATGCGATCGGCAACCATTCCTACAGCCATCCGCGCCTGGCGCAGATGGACCTGGCCAGTCAGCGCGCGGAGATTGATCGGACCGACCAGATTCTGGCGGCTTTCGACGGCGCTCGACAACACTGGTTCCGGCCGCCGAGCGGTGCGCTGCCGTTGAATATGTTGTTTGATTTCTTGCGCCGGCGGCGCGGCATCGCCTACTGGTCGTACGACAGCATGGACTACCAGCGCAAGGGAACCGCTGTTCTGCGCGATCGGTTGCGCGCGCATCCGCCCCGATCGGGCGACATTGTGCTGATGCATGATGACGATCCCAACACGCTCGATGTCTTGCGTGAACTATTGCCTGAGTGGCGTGCCGCCGGGCATGCGATGGAAGCATTGCCGGCCGAGGCGAAGTAGCATTGGCGATCCGACACCGTTGGCCAATGGAGTGATCTTCAAATGACGAGCGTCGTGTTGCTCGCCGCGCTGGCGTTGATCGTGCTCGCCATGCTGGCGATCTGGGTGTTGCTGCGCGCGCGCAACATGCAGATCTGGATCGTGGATTACCTGCGTCGACCCGCGCGACCGGCCGTGGATGGCCCGACTCACGTGATGTTCTGCTTCGTCGATCACTACGAACCCATGTGGGGTCGTGCCGATGAAGCGACCCAGCGCGCGCGCGTCGACCGCTGGTGCCGCGATTACCGCGCGCTCGCTTCGCGTCACCGCGACGCCGATGGCGTGCCGCCGCAGCACTGCTTCTTCTATCCCGAAGAGGAATACGTCGAGGAACACCTGACCAAGATTGCGGCCTTGTGCGCGGACGGTTTCGGTGAATTGGAAATCCATCTGCATCACGACAACGACAACGAGGCCAATTTCCGCGAGACGATGGCGCGTTTCTGCGCCCTGCTGCACGAAAAGCACGGCGCGTTGCCGCGCGATCCGGAAACAGGCCAATTGCGCTTCGCGTTCATCCACGGCAACTGGTGCCTGGACAACTCGCGTGCCGATGGGCGCTGGTGCGGCATCAACAATGAATTGATCCTGCTGCGTGAGCTGGGCTGCTATGCGGACTTCACCCTGCCATCTGCGCCGAGCGAAACGCAAACCAGCAAGGTCAATGCGATCTACTACGCGACCGATGATCCGGCGCGGCCGAAATCGCATGACCGCGGCGTTGACGTGCGCGTGGGCGGCCAGGCCAGTGGCGACCTCATGATCGTGCAGGGTCCGCTCGCATTGAACTGGCGCTCACGGCGTTTCGGCGTCGTGCCGCGCATCGAGAATTCCGACGTGCGCCGTTCCGGTCCGCCGACGCCGGAGCGCGTCGACGCGTGGGTGAAAACAGGCATTCATGTCCAGGGCCGTCCGGAATGGGTGTTCGTGAAGATCCACACGCACGGCACGCAGGAGCGCGACATCGACACCTTGCTCGGTGCGGAGATGGACGCCATGCACACTCACCTGGAAAGCGCCTACAACGACGGCAGCAACCATGTGCTGCACTACGTGACGGCGCGCGAGATGTACAACATCATCAAGGCCGCAGAAGCGGGCAAGAGCGGCAATCCGGCCGACTATCGCGATTTCCACTTGCCGCCACCGCGTTCGTCTCGGCTCGGCGCGCGCGCGGGTTGATCGCGTCGCACAACGCAACCTGCGAGGCGCTCACTTCACGGGGTCTGCTTTCTTCGCGGCTGCAGTCATGTGCACGATGAATTCGTTGCCGTGTGCCTCGATGTCGATGCGATAACCGGACAGGTAGTCGGCATCCACGCTGCGCCAGTCGACGATGTGGATGACCGCGTCTGCCGGCGTCTGCACGTCGATCTGCAGGTCGCCTGCACTCACGTGGTTTCCGCTGACAACGGGTTGTACCGGCACGTTGATCTGGAATACCGCGTCGACACCGTCTGCGACATCGAAGCGGTCGTGCACGCGCAGGCC
>JBDSFA010000057.1:0-2891 GCA_039919785.1 Dokdonella sp.
TGCACCGACTGCCGTGTGGTTCCACGATTCTTTTTCGGACACGCTGGCGGTGTATCTCAACTCGACCTTCAGCACGGTGACGATGGAAGAACAGGCCGGCTTTCGCTTCGATCGCGCGCTGATCGAGCAAGCAAAGCCCGATGTTGTCGTCTACGAATTCGTCGAGCGCTTCCTCACCATCGATCCGCCGAAAGAATGAGCGTCACGCGCATCGCTGGCGGGACATTCGATTCCCGATGAGCCAGGAATCCACCCAGTGTTCGCTCGGCCTCTTGATGGTTGATAATTGCGGCAACCGTCTGGCCGATGCTTGACGGAGTCGACCATCGACTCTTAAGCACGCCACCGCGCTTTGCCAGCGCATTGCGACCCTTTTTCCGAGCTGTAGACAAATCTTCCAATGACGCGCGTCCTGCTTCTCCTCATTTTCTTTTCGTCCAATGCGCTGGCTGACGAGGCCGGCGTCGCATCCTTCAATCTGGTCGCGCATCCTGTCGGGTGGATTGCGTTGGCGCTGTTCGTGCTGGCGTACGTAGCAGTCATCCTTGAGGGCCGCATCCACATCGCCAAGTCCAAACCCGTGATGCTGGCCGCAGCACTGATCTGGGGGCTGTTGGCATGGTGGACGGCGATTCCGGGCAGCGCTGACTCCCTGGTCAGGAAAGCGTTCGAGGAGATGTTTCTCGACTATTCGGAGGTATTTTTCTTCCTCGTGGTGGCAATGACGTACGTCACTGCGATGGGCGAGCGCGGCATATTCGAGGCGCTGCGCACGCAGCTGGTCAAACGACACTTCAGCTATCGCCAATTGTTCTGGATCACAGGAACGATCGCCTTCCTGCTGTCGCCGATATTGGACAATCTGACCACGGCACTGGTGATGTCTGCCGTGATACTCGCGGTCTGCTCGGGCAACCAGCGTTTCATTACGCTCAGTTTCGTCAATCTCGTCGTCGCGGCCAATGCAGGCGGCGCCTGGAGTGCATTCGGCGATATCACAACGCTGATGGTATGGCAGGCGCACAAGGTCGAGTTCCTGCAGTTCTTTGCGATCTTCCTGCCTTCGTTGGTGAATTGGCTGCTGCCGGCGCTGGTGATGTCCTTCAGTATTCCGGGCGGACGGCCTCATCCGGCGGAGACGACACTACGCATCAAGCCCGGCGGCATCGGCATCTGCGTGTCGTTTGGTTTGACGATACTGATCACGGTCGTGGGCCGACAATGGCTCGGCATGCCGGCGGTCTACGGCATGCTGACCGGACTTGCGCTGCTCAACCTCGTCGCCTCGCGGATCGAGCGCAGGGAACGCGGCTATGCATTGGCCAATGGCGAAGAGGACGCGCCGCGCTATTCAATCTTCAAGATCATTGCGAACGCGGAATGGGACACGCTGCTCTTCTTCTACGGCGTTTTCGCGTGTGTTGGCGGCCTGGCTGCGATCGGTTACCTGGAAGTCGCGTCGCACTGGCTGTATGACGGATTCGGCTTCACCGCAGCCAACACCGCCATGGGCGTGTTGTCCGCGGTGGTCGACAACATTCCGATCATGTTCGCCGTGCTGAAAATGAATCCAACGATGGACCATGGGCAGTGGCTCCTGATCACGCTGACGGCCGGTGTTGGCGGAAGCCTGCTGTCGATCGGCTCGGCCGCCGGCGTCGCGCTGATGGGCGCTTCACGTGGGCTGTATACATTCACGGCGCATTTGCGCTGGACCTTGGTCATCGCGCTCGGCTATGTCGCCAGCATCCTCGTCCATTTGTGGTTGAACCCGTGAGGCCTCACCGTTTGCGGCGTGCCATGGCTCGTCAGGGGTGCGTGGCCTTCTCCGGGGCAGGCGTTTGTCGCTCGTACTCATCGACGAGACGGTTGGCGAACTTGCGATAGACCGGCGTCGGACACGGCAACGTGGACAAGCCACGCGCGACCAGACAGACCGCGAGGACCGGAATGATCAGATTCTGATTCGCGGTCAATTCCATCGAGATCACAGCGGAGGTCAACGGCGCCTGGGTCACGCCGGCAAGGAACGCGGCCATGCCGAGCAGGACGACGGCACTGGTGTGGGTGCCGCCCAGCAAAACCGCGAGCGTGTTGCCCATGCCGGCACCAACCGCCAATGCTGGCGAGAAAATGCCGCCTGGAATGCCGGCCCAGTAAGACAGGGTATTTGCCGCCATTTTGAGCAAACCAAATTGCGCGCCGGCGCCATGCGTCGCCTGCACGAGGTCGTGCGCCTGCGCATAACCCGTACCATAAATCGCGCCGCCGCTGATGAAACCGAGCGTCGCGAGTGCAAGCCCGCACGCCGCGGCGAAAAGAACCGGTCCGCGTTGGCGCAAGCTCGCGATGCGCCCGAGCCAGCCGGCACCGTCGAGGAGGATCAGGCGTGCAAACAATCCGCCCCCAATGCCGCCGCATACTCCGCACAGGAGCACGGCGAGCCAGCCTTGTCCCAACGGAAGAACCGCCGACACTTTGCCGAAATACGCGTAGTCGCCGAGCACACCGAGCGAGACCACGCCCGCGACGATCACCGCGGTCAGGAGGATGCCGCTGAAACGATGCTCGTACGTTCCGGCGAGCTCCTCGATCGCGAATACCACGCCCGCCAAGGGCGCATTGAAAGCGGCAGCGATGCCCGCTCCGCCGCCGGCGAGGATAAATCGTGACAGCGCTTTCGGATCGATGAATCCAAAGCGTCGACCAAGCTCA
The DNA here is from genome assembly GCA_039919785.1 of Dokdonella sp. Lineage (GTDB taxonomy): Bacteria > Pseudomonadota > Gammaproteobacteria > Xanthomonadales > Rhodanobacteraceae > Dokdonella_A. The sequence goes on from JBDSFA010000057.1 coordinate 2,716, forward strand.
TGCATGAGCGCGGCGCCGACGTGCACGGTGGGACCCTCGCGCCCGATTGACGCGCCGCCAAGCAAGGCCACCAGAGTCAACGCCATCTTGCCCAGCGCAACGCGCAGCGAAAGCAGCTGTTGCCGGAATGCGCTGTCCTCAATGTCCAGCGCAGCGATGACCTGCGGAATGCCGCT
>JBDSFA010000011.1:0-7469 GCA_039919785.1 Dokdonella sp.
TGGCCAGTGCTATCGCCTCGCGATACAAGCCGCTGACGACTGCGATCAAAAACAAGTTTGCCGAGACATTGAGCGACGAAGAAGCCAACGCCGCGCGCGCTGCCGCCGCGATCATGGGCATGAACAATATCTACTACCGTTTCGTGCATCTGATCGGAGATGAGGAATACGCAAAGTTGCGCGCCAGCTTGCGCATGAATGTCATGGCCAATCCGGGCTGCGAGAAGATCGATTTCGAACTCGCCTCACTCGCGGTCTCGGCGATCAATGGCTGTGGCATGTGCATGGAGTCGCACGAGAAGACCCTGCGCAAGCACAACGTCGCGGCCGCTGCGATGCAGAGTGCCGCGCGCATTGCTGCGGTGATGCATGCCGTGGCGGTGACTGCGGAGCAGGCTGGGGCGGCGGCATAGGGACATCCACTGCCACTTCACGTGCCGCGTAAGCGGCGAAGCGTACTCCGCAAGGCGCGCCGAACTGCGCGTGCATGTGGTGACAAACCCGCGCTGCAAGGAGATCGATTTCGAACTCGCCTCTTTCGCCGTATCGCCGATCAACGGCTGCGCGGCGAGACAACGTTGGAGGGAAACGGATCCAGGTTCATTTGTCTACTGTCAAGCCGAGCCCAACGTCATTTTTGACCTGTCAGCTGCGTACGCGACTACAGATCCTGTGGAGACAAGCCAGTGTGCTTTGCGATGCGTGCGAGCATGCGCGGCCCGAGTTCCTCGCTTTCGTGGAAGGCGAACACGAAGTCGGCCCAGCCCTCGCGTGAGAGGGTGCGATGAGATCCGGATTGGCGTTTGACCAACCAACCCATGCTGAGCAACGCTGCCAAGACTCGCTTGGCTTTCGACGACGGCCAGTGCGTCATGCTGCCTGAGTAATGGAGATGCTGATGTTGATGGCTCGGGTCTCGTTGTGCTCCAGACGCTCAGCCAGAACGCGGAGCGCCAGCACCTCAGCTTTCGCTGTGGCGTCGTCAGCCGAAATGCCGTACGCCAAAACACCCGGCAATTCCGGCACTTCCGCCAGCCAGCGGCCGTCAGCCTCGCACTCACATTCGATGGTGAAGTTCATATCTTGTCTCCGTTGTTGCCAGTCTACCGCACACGTTCTTGCGCGGCGAATGAGGTTGTACAAAATCAACCCGATCTTGCTCGCAGGAGACGACGCGATGAAGGTGAGCGGTGATGGCGTGATTGGAGCTAGTAGAAATGAACCCGCGGTCGGCGCCGGCAGATATCGAAGCGCAGTTCGTGCCGAGTTCGTTCGCGCCGGCGGTTCGGAACTTCGGCCGCGCTCATCTATCCGATTCTAAAAATGAACGTGACCCAATTTCCCCAATATGGGTTGCCAGGACTTGAATCCTTCGTTTGCGTCCGCTTGCCAGGGCCAAACTCCGCTGGTGTTTGGGTAGACCAGCTGGAGCACTTCGAAGTTTGGTCCTTGATAGAGCCACAGGTTGTGGCCGAAGTATTCCTCGTAGAAAGACCGGTCGACTTGCACCACTTCAACCTCGAATCCCTCGATGAAGCCACTGTACCGCTGACCTGGAACTAGTCTTTCGCCTGCACGAACTCTGCGGTTGTACTCATTGACGACGTAGTGCGCGATCCCCCGCTTCAGGCCCACAACAACAACTTCCGGGGCGGTGGAAGTCCTGGTGATGCCGACTGAGTAGGTGAACGGTAGAAGCTCGTCCTCGGCTGCGATGTGCAATACGGAGCAGCCGAACCGCTCAATGTGATCGATGGTCCTGCGATCTGATTCGTCCACAGTGCGCTCCAACGAAGCAGAAGAAAAATGGTTTCGATCTTGATCGCATGCGACGACGTGATCAAGGCAGTCAGCCAGGAGCTGAGGACTGGCACGAGGCAGGAATGTCGAGCGGTTCATTTTTCCGAGGTGAAAAGTGAGCCTGAGCAACACCCTGTGAGCGCGATGTCGGGCCAGTCCTCGCGCCGGACACGTCCTCCCGCACGATCCACTTGGGCTTCAGCACTCGGGTTCGCGGCTGACTTTGATCAATCTGCCCCAGCAGCGACAGCGTCTGCCGGCAGAATGCCTCGGACTTGTCACCCATGTGTGGCACCGACCGGCGCCGATCCGGACTCAGCGACACCCTCCCCGACAGGTTCGACTCCAGCGCCGACAACGGCGCATGCACGGCAACGAGCGGGTCATTCCTGAGGTTCAACGAAACAAGGCTCGGCGTCATACGGTCTCTCACCATTCCTGTTGATCTGGAGCGGAATCCCTATGGCGCAGGCGGGGTGCCTTGGAGCACGTGCGTCTTGGTGCCGATGACGATCGCAGATCCTGCGATGGCGCCGGAGCGTCGAAGCTTGAGGTAACTCGTGCACCATGGAGTGTTGTTTGTCGCGCCATTTTCACAAGAGGAAGGAGTGGTGGTTCAGGCGATTTGCATGAATGATTTCCTGTTCCTCAGGAGAGCTTTCGAGCCTTGGCCGTAAAGAATTCAACGCTCCACAGTTGCAGACTCCTTTGTTGCGTTGAATCAAGGAAACGCCGCACGTCCTCTGCGGCGGCATTCCAATCAACGATCGCAATTTTTTCCTCCAGTGTTGCCTTCAGCCATGCGGCATCCACTTCGATTTGCTTGTCATGCCATGGTCCCTGCTGCACCAATGCTGATTGCAGCAAATGAAGGTTCGGGCGCACGCCTTGCGCGACGTACCAGCTGAAATCGAACCAGTCACGCCCCTTCAGGAAAGGGCGGCACAACAACGCATGGATCTTCAGTGCAAAATTGCTGCCGATATCCTGATGGCACATCTCGAAATCCAGAGGAAAGTCGAGATAGGCGTATACGAAGCCGGAGCCAGCGGGTGGATTGACATCAATCTCGAGTTTGATTTTCAGTTTCCGGTCTGCGGGTCCGTGCACGAAGTTCAAATCGAGTTGTTGGCAGATGGAATCGTCCTTCAGCACGGCCATCCGAATCGCCTTGTCCATGCGACTCTTGTCGAGCACTTCCGAGTGCAGGCCGAATTCCTTCAGTCCGTCTTTCAATGGGGCCAGGTAGCGCTGCCAATTGAAACCGGTGTCGGGCTCCTTGAGGATGAAATCGAGATCTTCCGAAAACCGCGGCAGCTTGTGCAGGATGCGCAGGCTGGTGCCTCCCTGGAAAGCGGCCACTTCGAAGAAATCCGCGCGCCACAGCGCATAGAGGGCAACCTCCTGCAGGATCTCCTTGAGGGCCTGCTCCTCTTCGAGGGAATTGGTTGTGCGGTAGCGTTCCAGTCGCTGCTGGATGATTTCAATCATTGCCAAGCTCCCTGGCTAAACCCGAAAGGAATGACTGCACGCGCTGGTGTCGATAAACCAGACGCAAGGTACGGATGTCGGCGCCGGTAATGCCGCGCAATTGCTCCTCGTCGATGCGCAAGCTATCGACGAGCCAGGCCAACCCTTGCCACATCTGTTTGCGCAGGCAGACCAGATCCATCAGCGCGCGCGCTGGATGGGCCATCAAGGCCGTCTGCCCATCGAGTTTCAGACGTTCGACCAGGGCGAGGAAATATCCCGGCGCGAGGGCGAGCGGATGAAATGAAAAGCTGCCAAAGGTCGAGTGTTCGTAGTGCGATGATTTGCGACCGAGCGTGATGCTCGCGACAACCTGTACCGCCTCCGGAATCCAGCGGTGGTAGGCCAAGGCGGATTCGAGTGACACGTAGCTTCCTGCATCGAATGCCTGCGCCAACGCGAATGGATGCGCAGGATGGTCGCGGAATTCTTTGCCCAACACGTAGCGGCCGCGCCGTAGTCGCAGCAATTCTCCTGCGGACATTGCGCGATTGACCAGGTGGTAACGGCGCTGCGGACTGCCGGCCAGCACACGGGACATTTGCGCATCGGTCAAGACACGATCCGCCCAGCCGAGCGCGATGAGTTCCCTGGTCAGCGTTTGCATGCACGGCCGCTCATGGAAATTCCAGATACTTCCATTATTCGGAAGATTAGGCATCCACATCATTCGTGTCAAATATGCAGTAGATACATTACTGCATCTTGGTGCTTGACGAATTGCCGAGACCAGTGGCACTCTGGCACGCACGTTGTCGTAGTGACGCTACTGCAATTGTGAATGACGCGACGGTGCCGCGGGGACCATCGATACCTGGCTCAAGCGGTTACCGCGAAACAATGCGACATGACGCAGGGTGCCAAGGGCGGTGCCGCCTGAGGAACAACGAAACACCATGCGAAAGCCACTTCGAGCCATTGCCGACATCGGTGTTGGTCACAGTTTCAGGCTGGGGATCGAAGACGATCCCGCCGGCGATATTCGCGTACTGCAGATTCGCGACATCAAGGGTGCCGGAATCATCCAGGAGGACGCCCTTCTCCGCATGACCTGGCCGGCCAGCGGAGAGCCGCCATTGTTGAAACCCGGCGACGTGGTGCTCCCATCACGCGGGGGGCGTTACGACGCCGTCCTGATCCAAGGCAAGGAGCCGATGCTCGCCAGCGGTCAGCTCTATGTGCTGCACGCCAGTCAACGGAGTCTCCTGCCCGAATATCTGTGCTGGTACCTCAACCAGCCAGCGTCCCGAAGCTACATGCTCAGGAATCGCGCTGGTACCGGGATCCCGTCTTTGAGTCGCCAGGTGCTCGGAGACCTGCCGGTTCCCGTGCCATCAATGGAGACGCAGCGAAAAATCGTCGCTCTGCAGCAGTTGTGGCAGCACGAGCAAGACCTGACCCAAAAGCTACTCGCCAATCGCCAGAAGATGCTCGACAGCCTCTTTGGAAAGCTCGTCCTCAAGTAGCGCGAAGCGCGATAGGACAATAAAACACCCGGAGTCCTGAAACCTCATGTCCACCGTCAGCCAGAAAGAAATCAACAACGCCGTCTGGGCCGCCTGCGACACGTTTCGCGGCACCATCGACGCCAGCATCTACAAGGACTATGTCCTGACCATGCTGTTCCTGAAGTATCTGTCGGACGTATGGCAGGACCATTACGAGGCTTACCAGAAACAGCACGGCGACCATCCCGAGCTGATCGAGGAACTACTCAAGAACGAACGCTTCGTGTTGCCGAAGGCCGCCAATTTCAAGGCGCTGTACGAGCATCGCTTCGAGCCCGGCAATGGCGAACGCATCGACAAGGCCCTGCACGCGATCGAGGACGGCAACGGCGGCAAGTTGCGCGACGGCGACCACGGCGTGTTCCAGGACATCACCTTCAATTCAAACCGCCTCGGCGACGAAGCGCAGAAGAACGACATCCTGCGCCATCTGCTGGAAGACTTCGCCAAGCCTGAACTCGATCTGCGCCCCAGCCGCGTCGGCAAGCTCGACATCATCGGCAACGCCTACGAATTCCTCATCGGCCAATTCGCCGCGAGTGCCGGCAAGAAAGCCGGCGAGTTCTACACGCCGCCGGAAGTGTCGGAATTGATTGCGGAACTCGTGCAGCCGCGCGAGGGCGACAGCATCTGCGATCCCGCCTGCGGTTCGGCCTCGCTGCTGATGAAGTGCGCACAACAGATCAAGAAACAGGGATCGAAGAAATACCAGCTCTACGGACAGGAGGCCATCGGAAGCACCTGGGCCTTGGCCAAGATGAACATGTTCCTGCACGGCGAGGACAACCACCTCATCAAGTGGGGCGACACCCTGCGCAACCCGCGCCTGCTCGACAAGGACGAACACCTGCTGCACTTCGATGTGGTGGTCGCCAATCCGCCGTTCTCGCTGGAGAAGTGGGGTTACGAGTCTGCGGAGAAGGACCGCCATGGACGCTTCCGCCGCGGCCTGCCACCGAGGACCAAAGGCGACTACGCCTTCATCCTGCACATGATCGAGACCTTGAAGCCGCGCAGCGGCCGCATGGCCGTCGTGGTGCCGCACGGCGTGCTGTTCCGCGGCGCCGCCGAAGGGCGCATCCGCAAGCAGCTGATTGATGAAAATCTGCTGGATGCGGTGATCGGGCTGCCGGAGAAGCTGTTCTTTGGCACCGGCATTCCGGCGGCGATTCTGGTGTTTCGGAAGAAGAAGGCGGATGACAGCGTGTTGTTCATCGATGCGAGTCGGGAGTTCGTCGATGCCAAGAATCAGAACAAGCTGGGTGAAGCGCAAATCCAGAAGATCGTTGCCGTGTGCGCCGCGCGAAAGAGCATCGACAGGTATGCGTATCTAGCCAGCCCTGAAGAGATCAAAGAGAACGACTACAACCTCAATATTCCGCGTTACGTCGATACGTTCGTGGAAGAGGAGCAGATCGATCTGGCTGCGGTGATCGCGGAACGGAAAGTCTTGAAGGCCGAGTTGGCGAAGATCGAAGAGCAGATGGCCGTGTTCCTGAAGGAACTGGGCTATGAGTGATCCCGGCGGCGCTGAGTTCCTGCTGTACCAGACCGAGGATGGCAAGTCGCGTGTCGAAGTGCGCATGGTCGACGAAACGGTATGGCTGAGCCTGTTGCAGCTTGCCAAGCTGTTTGGCCGTGACAAATCCGTTATCTCGCGGCATATCAAGAACATCTTTGACGAGGGAGAGCTTCAGCGCGGGTCAGTTGTTGCAAATTTTGCAACAACTGCCGCCGACGCCAAGACCTATCAGGTGGAGCACTACAACCTCGACGTCATCATTTCGGTCGGCTACCGGGTCAAGTCCCATCGCGGCGTGCAGTTCCGCATTTGGGCGACGCAGCGCCTGCGCGAATACCTGGTCAAAGGTTTCGCCCTCGACGACGATCGACACAAGGAACGCGGCGGCGGCCGCTATTTCGACGAACTGCTGGCGCGCATCCGCGATATCCGAAGTTCCGAAAAGGTGTTCTGGCGCAAGGTGCTGGAGATCTACGCCACCAGCATCGACTACGACCCGAACATGGAGGCTTCGCGGCAGTTCTTTGCGATCGTGCAGAACAAGATGCACTGGGCTGCCCATGGGCATACGGCGGCAGAGATCATCCACCAGCGCGCGGACGCGAGCATACCCAACTTGGGGCTCAGCAGTTGGTCGGGTGACAAGCCGCGCAAACACGACAGCGAGGTCGCCAAGAACTATCTGGCAACCGATGAGCTGGATACACTGAACCGGATCGTCAACTTCTATCTCGAGTTTGCCGAGCTCCAGGCAACGAGCCGCAAGCCGATGACCATGCTGGGTTGGATTGCCAAGCTCGACGAGTTCCTGCGCATTTCAGAACGCGAGATCCTCAACCATGCCGGCAAAATCAGCAATGACGCGGCGTTGAAGAAGGCGCATCAGGAATACGAGAAGTTTCGCCTGACGCAGTTGCAGCAACCTAGTGCGGTGGAAAGGCACTTCGCGGAGGCTGTGGACAAGACGAAGCAGCTTGCGCGCCCGGAAAGAAAAAGAGCCAAGGGCAAGGGAGACTTCCATGGCGTATGAAGGTCGACATCGGCTGGGTGATCTGTTCAAAAGCCGTCGCGAGCGAGGATTGCCCGGTCTTCCAACCTTGTCCGTCACA
>JBDSFA010000204.1:0-6466 GCA_039919785.1 Dokdonella sp.
TTTTCAACGAATGGCGTGAGCTTGACGCCGCACGACACAATCTCCAACGGCGTCGATCCTGCCGCCATGCAGTGGAAAGCAACGCTGCGCAACGGATCCGTGGTTCTGATCCGCCCGATACGCGAGACCGATGTTGAACTCGAGCGTCGCTTCATCGAGGAACTGTCCCCGCAATCCATGCGATTTCGCTTCCTCGGCGACATGAAAACAGCCAGTCCCCAATTGCTCAAGCAGTTCACGCATCCAGATCCTGCGCACGAGGTGGCCTTTGTCGCGTTGCTGGGTGAAGGCGCTGAGCAGCGCGAAATTGGCGTCAGTCGCTACAGCGCCCGCGCCGACGGTTTGAGCTGCGAATGCGCGGTCGCGGTGAGTGATGACTGGCACAACCAGGGACTCGCGACGATCCTTATGCAGCATCTGATTGGCGTTGCGCGCCAGCGTGGCATCGAATGCATGTACTCGATTGATTCGGCCGACAACCAGCCGATGCGCGATCTTGCAGAGCATCTTGGCTTCAAGCACAAGCAGGACCCTAGCGATTCGACTCAGGTCCTGCACACCTTGGATCTGAAAGAGGCAACGACCTGACTCGCTCACGCGATAGCTGGGTCAACAGGAGCCAGGACGAGCCGGTCCCTACCAGAGGTTTTTTCCGTCAATGACCTTGACGGCAACGGCTGCGGCGTCGAAATCATCGAACAACCGCGCATTCACGCCAATGCGCCGCGTGTGCTTGTCCCAGTGTCCGTCTGGTTCGAACGCGGGGCTATCCGAGAACGTGGCGATGCCGCAGGTTGCGCAGAAGTGGTGCGCCACCAGCTTGGTGTTCCAGCGATAGATCGCATCGTCGTCTGCCGGCGTCGTCATGCGCAATTGATCGGACTGGTAATACGCCACCAGCGCACCGCGCCTTGAACAGAACGAGCACGTACAGCGAATCAGTTCCGAAGGTATCTCGCCTTCTATCTCGAACGCATTCTTGCCGCAATGGCAGCTTCCGTTGATCGTCATGCACTTGCTCCTGTATTTGCGACACAGGAGAGTTTCACAAGCCGCCTGACGACGGACTTAACCCGGCAGCCCCGCGATATTCGCGCTCGCAAACCGCGATTCCTCTTTCGACGACATTCATGGCGAATGCCGGACCATATGCGTCCGCTATCCTCAAGGTGTCCGTCATGTCCACGCGTTCCACAACAAAAGAAGGCCGCGCTGCAAAGCAAATCGCCGATCTCGCGGCTACCGCGCCGATCGTCATCGCGCAGAGAATGTCGCGTATGGTGGCACCCGGCGGGCAATCATCAGCGGCAGGCAAACGGGAATCGCGCCGGATGGTCAGCGAGAAGGTCGCAGCCTCGACAGAAGCTGTCATCGGCGTGACCGCAGCGGTCATGCGTGCCAACGCCAATTTCGCCACATTGCTCATGCATTCGTGGTTGAGGCCGGCTGGATCAACCCATCGAGAGACGAGTGCTTTCGCGAACCTCATGCACTCTGCGGCTGCGGACATTTCGAGCAGCGCCATTGCACCGGCACTGCGCAAGGCGAAATCCAACGCGAAGCGGCTATCGCGGTGATCGAGTAGCGGGAATCGTTTGTTCAATCAAACGCGTGGCTGAAGTTGCCCCGCTTGTGTGTACAGTCGTGTATCTGACGCTCAAGCGGTGGATCTTATCGGATTTGAGGCGTTCGAGTTCCACTCGCTCGTACGCAACGGCGAGTATGCATCGGCGTTGACCAACGCGATCCAAATCATCCATGGCGATCCGATCTTCAATTGGGGATTCGCGCAATGTGCCGGCTTTCCATCGGCGCGCAGGCGTGTGATCGCGATGAAAGTCGTGGCCCATGGGCTCACGCAGGAAAACATCGTGGACGCTGCGGACTATCTGCAGTCGTTGCCAGGCAAATAGGTCATGCGGAAATTTGTCGGCAATCGAAGACGAAGTGGATGAGGCGTTGGTAGCACACTCATTCAAAGTCGTTGGCAAAGATTCGATCGTTCTCCCACACATCCGTTATCGGAACCGCCGTTGCCGCGTTGGCGAGTGCGGTCAAGCCGTACATGTCCTCTAGCGTTCGCAGCACACCATAGTGGTCGACCACCTCGTTGTAGCTGCCCGCGATCAGGTTTGACCCGGCAAAGACCATCGGAATCTGGTTCGGTGCGGTGAAATTGTCCTCGTCCCACGTCAGGATGAAGAGACTGTTGTGGCTCTTCGCCCATTGCACATAGCCGGCCAGATGATTCTGCAGCCAGGTGTCGCCGGTGGAAATCGAGCAGTCGTGCATGTCGTTGCACAGGTTAGGCACGACAATCGCTACCGTCGGCAGATCGCTGAACACGGTTGGAAATGACGTGAAGGTCAGATTGCTCGTGCCGGGCACACTGTCGAAGTCCACCCATGGATTGTGCTTGCGCGCATAGTTGCTGTAGCTGCATCCGTCATACGCGTCCGAAGGCATCGTTTCGGAATAGCCTGTAAAGCTCAATCCGGCGCCAAACAGCTGGCTGCCGAGATTGGCCACTCCGACAAAATCGTGTGGGCACGAATCGTCGTTGACGCCTTGCTGCTGGCCGGAAAAGAAAGCCAGGTAGTTCGGCTGGCTCGGATGGGTGACGCCATGCGCATTGCTGAAGCTGGCGCCACTGCCGAGCAGTGAATTGATGTACGGCGCGCCATTCGTATTGCCAATGATCGAGCTGTAGCCCGTGTTCTCCATGATGGCAATGACCACGTGGTCGAAGCGGTGAACGCTTGCCACATCTGCAGCGGCGCTGTGCTGCACCTCCGCCGGCACTGTCGTCTCACTGGCGTTCGCGATGATGCTGAAGTCCGGTCCTTCAAATCCGAACAAGAAGGAAGCCGAAGCATGGACAGCAAAAAGCGCGATGCCAAGATGCCTCAGGCGACGTATGCCAAGTGTCATCTGTGCTCCATTGTTGGCCACCCGGAATACGCAAGAATACGCCGAAGGCCAATCGAGCTTGTGCGCGGTTCGACGGAACATTGAAATGAAAAATCTGGGTCGCGGCAATTTTGGTCACCATTCCGCATGCGATTGGCTCTAGCGATGATCAGATCCACGGAGCGCCACTATCGCCGGATGGCGCCATCGACTATCCGAACGCCGCCGTGATTGCCGGGTGAACCAAACGCAGGTTACCCGCATGCCGCAATCGCAGGCCGAGTGCGCCCACAAGAAATAGAACCCGCCCCAATTTTTCGTCGACTAGGGACACTGGCGGTTTATTCAAACGGACTGCGGAAAGACGGCTTTCAGCCAGAAGCAGACATCCTCCGCCCGACACCGCAGATCGCCGGCCATAGGGAACACAAGCGTAATCGTAAAACGGCGCACAATTTGATCAGCCCTCTGCGCATCGCCACGTGCTCTTCTTGAGCAAGCGCGCGTGCGGTATGCTGCGGCTCGAACCGCGCTGCGCTGCACGCGGTTTTTTGTCGTGACGAGCCAGCAAAAAATACGAGCGGACAAAATGAAGGTTTCATCGATGCGCCATTGCGCGCTTGCTATCAGTGTCTTCGTAACGGTGCTTCTCACGGGCTGCGGCGCGTCCGGCCCCGCATTCAAGCCGATCGATGCGCCGACCGACGGGCGCGGCGTGGTCTACATCTATCGGCAGTCTTCCGGTCTCGGCGCGGGCCTGCACGGTACCGTGCGAGCGAACAGCACGCCCGTGACGGATATGAAGAACGGCGGCTATTTCCCCTACGTCGGCACGCCCGGCCCAGTGAAGTTCCAAGTAACCACCGAGGCGACGAACGATGCCACTGTCAATCTCGAAGCCGGCATCGAGAAGTTCCTCAAGGTCACGGTCGGCATGGGCTTCTTCGTCGGGCACCTGCACCTGACCGAAGTCTCACCCGAGATCGGCAAGAAGGAAATCGCCGACACGAAGCTGCTCGAACCGGCGAAGCCCTGAAGCCGTGAAGCCGTGAAGCCGTGAAGCCGAGCGTGCAGCATTCGATCTGCTGTCTTCTCGCAGCCGGTCTGCTCGCCGGCTGCGTCCCTAAGGTCTATCGCCCCGGCGCGACCGACAGCCCGCTGAACCGGATCAAGCTCGGTCAAAGCTACGGCGACATGGTCAAGGCGCTGGGACGGCCGAGCCAGACCGTTTCGCAAGATCGCAGCAACAAGACGTTTGTGACGGCGATGATTCCGATCTATGGCCTCCTCGACGTCGCTTCGAATCACAATCCGAGTTCGGTGCAGTCGTACCACTACGACCATGTCGGCACCGTCACGATCGACAACGACAACCGGATCATCCGCGTCGAGGCTGGGGACTAGCGCACCACTTCCACCGGTATCGACGTGACGCGCGCGATCGCATCGGCCGCAGGCATAGCAGAGTCAACGATCCGTCATGGAAGCCGCGAGGTCCGCTTCGGGTCGATAGAGGACCTTCCCAATGCGACGAATCTGCCGCTCTGGTTGCCGCTCAGCTGGGCATTGCGAAACCCCGCCTTGGCCCCGTCTTGGCGGCGACCCGTTGGCAGTCGGCGGCGCGAACCTGCGTATTCATGAACCAAGGGAGCCTTCGTTCCCGCGGAGATGCGTCATGAAATCACGGAAACATCGTCGGACCTGGGCGGCGTCGGCTCGGAATATCTTGGCGCTTGGTCTCGCCGGCGCGGTTGTCCCGGCATTTGGAACCAACTACGACGGCAGCTTGGACACAAGTCTCTCACCGCTTCCTCTCGACGGTATCCCCGGTCTTTTGTACTACGTAGTATTGCGTGGCGGTAACGGTACAGGTCCTTTCGACGTTTCCGATAATGCGACAGCGGTTGCGGTGCAGACCGATGGCAAGATCGTCGTCGCCGGCTTCTCCTACAACAGGTACCTCGGTACCGACCAGAATGCCTGCGTGATCGAGCGCTTCAATGCGGACGGGTCAGTCGACAGCGGGTTCGGCAGCGCCGGGAGGGTGCTGCAGAATTTCAATCCGTCCTCTGGCCGCAACGATTGCTATCTCACCTCCGTGACACTTCAGGGCGACGGCAAGATTGTGGTCGCGGGCAACATCGCCGACGCCAGTCATGGCGAGCGTGGGCTGATTGAACGATTCAACGCCGACGGCAGCTTCGATGTCAGCTTTGCTGGTAGCGGCTACTACGTTGAGCTGAACCACAACACCGCGTTTGCCGCTGTAAAGGTGGACCCCTCCGGTCCGATTTATGCCGCCGGGCATGGTTCCGGGTTCTACCCGCCCTACACGGACAACGATTTCTACTTTGCGGTATTCAGCGCAACCGGTGTCCGAACCCAGGAACTGACGACATTCTTTGATCTGGGCGCCGACAAGGACGACCGCGCCAATGCGATGGCCTTCGAAAGCAATTTCGGCTTGCCAAAGGTATATCTGATCGGTAACGCCAACAGCGCACCGTATAGTGATCAGGCCCACCATCAGTGCGCCATTGCGGCGTATGTCTTTTCGCTCAACAACGGCGCTTTTGTGCCGGACACCGCGTTCAGCGGCGATGGCCAGACCAACTTCGATATCCTCAGCGTAACCAGTGAGGGCGATGCCTACTGCCGGGCCGCCGTGGCGCGCAAGGGAGGTGGAGTCATCGTCGGTGGCGAGACCTATTTTCTCAGTCCATTCGCTGTGCCGGCCGGTATGGCCAGCTACTACGCCTTGGGCGAGATCGACGGCAGCGGAGCCGTAGTCACTTCAAGCATCGGCCGTTTCCAACAGGGTCCCGTACCCGGGATCTACAATGGCATCTTCGGCATGGCACGTGAGGCCGGAGGCAAGTTGCTAGTGACCGGCTACGCCGGCACCAACGATGCGAACCGACAGCCCTCTGATGGCGGCGTGATCCGCTTCAATGCCGATCTCAGCCGCGACACAAGCTTCGGGACGGCTGGTGATCCAGGTGTGACGATCCTCAGCCTGGATGGACTGGGCATTTGGGCTGAGCCGCAGCGTGAATGGACTACGGCGCTTGCTCTGGACAACCATGGTCGCATCGTGCTGGTTGGCGAGCACTCTTTCGCTTTCAGCAGTCTTCCCATGTTTTACGATTGGTTGATCTCACGACTCAACACGTCGGACGTAATTTTCCGCGACGGCCTTGATGGCGTGGTGCCCGACTGACAGCGATGGAGAGGCGCGCAGGCGCACGACTAGCCCCAACGTTTCATGTTGGGGCTAGTTGGATGAAAGTCCGAGACGCATACGCAGATCGTGCGCATACGGTGTCGTCGCCTTTCGCAACAGCGGCTCGACTTCGTCGCGCAGCACGAGTGCCTCGCGCGTGCGTTGCAGTGCTTCGAGCGCGTTGACGAGGGCGACCTTCACTTCGAGTACACGCGGATCGCCATCGGGGTGCGGCGGATGGCGCACCTGGAGCGCTTCACGCAGTAGGTTTTCAGCATCGGCCGATTTTCCCAAGGCCAGTTTTGCGCGTGCAAGCGCGAACAGTGCGATGCC
>JBDSFA010000010.1:0-5963 GCA_039919785.1 Dokdonella sp.
GTGATGCGGTCCTGGTCGAACTTGCGGCCCGCTTTCGAGGCCTGCTTCGCAGCGGCGATGTCGCAGTGCGCTGGGGAGGTGAGGAGTTTCTGGTCATCTTGCGCGATACAGAAAGAGACAAAGGCCAAGCCCTCGCGACTCGCCTGCGCGAAGCGGTCGCGGCGACACCGTTTGCTGTTCTGGGCGACCACATGCACGTCACCTGTTCGCTGGGCTGGGCCGCCTACCCGTTCGAACCTGAGTCGCCACGGCGGCACAGCGTCGATCAGCTGATCTCGTTTGCCGACGCCGCGCTTTATCGAGCCAAGCACACCGGGCGGAATCGGGTCGTTGGTGCGAAGGTGAACACGAACGCGTCCTCCATCGACGATGTCGAATTCACCTTGGTCGATGCGGCGGGTCACGCGTGACCGTTGAGGCGCCGTGAGGCTGAATTGCGGGACCGCTGACCCTGGGGATGCGTTTCGCTCGCGACCCCTCTGAAATTTTTTCATCGCTTGCAGCTCTGAAGCACGGCTTGGCGAAAGCGGAGGAAGCGCATGAAACGACACCGCCACTGGATGGCTGCCCTGTTGGCGGGGCTGGTTTTGGCAGGCTGCGTGCCTGCGCCACGAAAGAACACGGCCTCGGCGCCAACGACATGCGCGATCCTGCATCCGGTTCCGCCGCCGCATCCGTTTTACGTCGGCGCCGACGTCGATGTTCGGGTTGAACAATGGCCGGATCTCCCGGTGGTGGATGTCGTTACACAGCTCGACCAACGCATCGCGGCAAATCCGCACGATGTCGACGCATTCATCCAGCGCGGCTACGAATATGCGCAACGCAACCAACGCGTTCGCTCCGGGGGAGACTTCGCGCGCGCGCAGGCATTGGCGCCGGACCGCACCCGCGTCTACTGGAGTCAGGGGTGGGCGCGCTTTTCACTCGGCGAAAGCGTGTGTGCGATCGAAGCCTGGCAACACGCGGCAGGCATGCTGGGAGGGAGCGACATGGCGTGGCCCGCGAGTCAGCACAACCCTTGGCGCGCCAACGTCGGCGGCGATGCGTTCTGGGTGCCGTATACGCTGGCCATCGGCTACTGGACCGCTGGCGAACATGAGATGGCGCTCGACTACTATTCAGCCGCTGCACGCAGCTTCCCTGGACGATTCGCCACCCTGGAGGCATTGAACACGTATTCGCGCAACTGGAAACCACGTGAGCAGAGGGCGATCCTTGAAGTCGCCCAAGCATGGATGGCCGACGGTACTAGAAACTACCAAGGTCGCTGGGTCCACCACGGGCCTGGCATTGTGCCCGCCTGGATACCACAGCATTAGTCCGCGGCGCTCACGCAAGCGTTGCGTATGCAGGACTACAGCGCGTCGGCATCCAACTCGCCGGTGCGGATACGGATCACGCGATCGAGCTGCCAGACGAAGATCTTGCCATCACCGATCTTGCCGGTGTTCGCAGCCTGGGTGATCGCCTCGACCACGCGTTCGACCTGATCGTCGGCAACCGCGACCTCGAGCTTGATCTTGGGCAGGAAGTCGACCACGTATTCCGCGCCTCGGTAGAGCTCGGTATGCCCTTTCTGGCGTCCGAACCCTTTGACTTCGGTGACCGTGATGCCCTGGACGCCGACTTCAGCGAGCGCCTCGCGCACGTCGTCGAGCTTGAACGGCTTGATGATCGCCATGATCATTTGCATCGAACGTCTCCTCGGGCGTGTCAGCGTGGCGCGACTATACCGGATCGTTTCGCGTAGGCATTTTCCTACAGACAGTTCCGAATTCGCCGGCTGGCGCCGCGCCAGGACCTGACTAGACTGTTGGGGCGGAGAGGAGCGCCGACGGAACGGCGCTGCAGGGAGGCTCTCGACCCGTGGCGAACGTCAGTCGCTCGCCACGGGCCGACCGCAGGGAAGGTTTCTCGTATTCTTGCCGGCGATCATCTGCCGGCCATAACGTCGCAACGGCCGGCACAGGCCGCACGACACCAGCGATTCCCGTGCGCAGCGATTCGCGCGAGAATTGTCCGATCAGGCAACACACCGGGGTGAGCGATGATCAATGTCCAATCCATCGATGAACTTGCGCAGCGACTCGCCGCGCTGGTTCCGCCGGGCCTCGCGCAAGCGCGCGAGGATCTGACGTCGACCTTCCGCAGCGCACTGCAGTCGGGTCTGCGCAACCTGGATCTGGTGACGCGCGAAGAATTCGACGTGCAGCGTTGCGTGCTGCTGCGCACGCGCGAAAAGATCGAGCAGCTCGAACAGCAGGTACTCGCGCTCGAACGCTTTGTCGGTGCTGGCGACCCCCAGCCGAAACACTAGCGCCGCGTAGTCCACGTGTGAGGACAGTGCGTCGCACCAGCGACGTCGGTTAGTCGCGCCTGCGCAACGGAGTTCGCCAATCATGCGCAAGCAGGGACGAAAGAGTTTCCCGGGACGCCTGCTGTCCTGCGCAGTTCACCCCACGGCGCGGACGGCAGGCTTTTTTTGGAACACGGCGTGAGCCTCGCCGTCGTCTATAGCCGCGCGCAGGATGGCATCGACGCGCCGCTGGTGTCGTGCGAAGTGCATTTGTCCGGTGGCCTGCCCGGCACTTCGATCGTTGGTCTGCCCGAAACGGCCGTGAAGGAAGCGCGTGACCGGGTTCGCGCCGCGATCCTGAATGCGCAACTTGACTATCCGCAGCGAAGAGTCACGGTGAATCTGGCGCCGGCCGACTTGCCCAAGGACGGCGGCCGTTTCGACTTGCCGATTGCGCTCGGCATTCTCGCCGCGAATGGCAGCGTGCCGCGCGAAGGCCTGGCTGAGTGCGAATTCATCGGTGAACTGGCGTTGTCGGGTGAGTTGCGCGCCGTGCGGGGCGTCTTGCCTGCGGTGCTTCATGCGACACGGGCCGGCCGACGCGTTGTCGTGCCGCGCGAGAACGGTGCCGAAGCCGCGCTCGTCAGCGGTGCCGATGTCCGTGTCGCCGGCTCCTTGCTTGAAGTCTGCGCGTATCTGACCGGCCGCATTGAACTGCCTGTTGCTGTCGCTGGCGCGCCATCCATCGCAGCGTCTGCGTCGCTGCCCGATCTGGCTGAAGTGCGCGGCCAGCAACAGGCGCGCCGCGCGCTTGAAGTCGCCGCGGCCGGAACGCATAGCCTGCTTCTCGTGGGTCCGCCCGGTACCGGCAAGACGATGCTAGCGAGCCGATTGCCGAGCATCCTGCCGCCACTGGATGAACACGAAGCGCTTGAACTCGCGGCGGTGCGTTCGATTGCGGGCCAAGACAGCGATGTCGCGCTATGGAAGACGCGTGCATTTCGCGCCCCGCATCACACGGCCTCTGCAGTCGCATTGGTGGGCGGTGGTTCGGTACCGCGCCCTGGTGAAATATCCCTCGCACATCACGGGGTGCTGTTCCTCGATGAAATCGTCGAGTTCGATCGCCATGTACTCGAAGTGTTGCGCGAGCCGCTCGAATCAGGCCGTATCGCGATTTCGCGCGCAGCACGCCAAGCGGAATTTCCTGCACGTTTCCAGCTCGTCGCAACGATGAATCCTTGCCCCTGTGGCTACGCCGGCGATCCGTCAGGGCGCTGCCGCTGCACGCCGGATGCTATCGCGCGCTACCGCTCGCGTTTGTCCGGCCCCTTGCTCGATCGCATCGACCTCAAGCTTGAAATGCCGCGCGTGTCGCAGGCGGATCTACGCGAAAGCGCTGCCGGGGAAAGCAGTGCAATCGTCGCCGCGCGCGTAGCGGCCGCGCGCGCACGCCAGCTTGAACGCGCGGGCAAGACCAACGCTGCGCTCGGCAATCGCGAAGTGGAGCGCGACTGCGTGCTCGACGCACGTCTGCATGCATTGCTCGATCGCGCGGTCGAACGCCTTGGCCTGTCCGCGCGCGCCTATCATCGCGTGCTGCGCGTCGCACGCACGATCGCCGATCTCGCTGCGAGCCCGGATATCGACGCCGCGCATCTGGCGGAAGCCATCCAGTATCGGCGCTTCGATCCAATGTGACGGGCGAGCATCGCCGACGACGAAGCCAACATAACGACGGCGAAGGGTTCCGCCATGAGGGTCTTCGAAAGGTACCTCCCGGCGGATGGCTTCGATCCTTGAAGCAAACCCTTGCGACGAGAGTTCACTGCGCCTTTGCGGTTTGGCGAGCAACGCCCGCAACATGACCGCCTCCGGCTATGATCAGGTCCGGAGCGCCCAATGAATGCCATCCACAATACTTACTGGCTGCTCGGCGCCGCCGCCGCACTGGTGCTCGCCGGGATCGGTTCCAGTCTCGTCGCGCGCCGTTTTGGTGCGCCCCTACTGCTCGTGTTCCTCGTGGTCGGCATGCTCGCCGGCGTCGATGGGCCCGGCGGCATCCGCTTCGACAACTACACCCTGACCTACGGCATCGGCTCGTTCGCGCTTGCGATCATCCTGTTCGATGGCGGCCTGCGCACGCGGCGAGAGAGTTTCCGCGGGGTACTTGCGCCGACGATGTTGCTCGCAACGATCGGCGTCGTGATCACCGCCGTACTGACCGGCTTCGCCGCTCAGTGGTTGCTAGGGCTGGAAACGATTGAGGCGGTGCTGCTCGGCGCCGTGCTCGCGTCAACCGATGCAGCGGCGGTATTTTTCCTGCTGCGCGCCGGCGGCTTGCAGTTGCGCGCACGCGTCGGGGCCACGCTGGAAATCGAATCTAGCGCGAACGATCCGGTCGCGGTGTTGCTCACGACGTTGCTCGCAGAATATCTCGCGACGCCGGCTGGGATCACGCCGTCCGCGTTCGCGCTTGAATTGGCGCTACAGTTCGGCGTCGGTGCCGCTGCTGGTGCGCTGGGTGGTTTCGCAATCGCCGCTGCATTGCGCCGGCTGTCGCTGCCCGGCGGGCTGGCCGCACTGGCCATGGCTGCGGCTGCCATCTTCGTGTTCGGCTTCACCGGTTCGATACACGGCAGTGCCTTCCTGGCCGTCTATGTGGCCGGTGTCGTGGTCGGCAATCGCAACGTGCCGGGCTTTGCGAACCTTCTATCGGTGCTGGATGCCGGCACCTGGTTGTGCCAGATCGTGATGTTCCTCGTACTCGGCCTGCTTGCCTCCCCGCATCAGATCGGCAAGACGCTGTGGCCGGCGCTGGGGATTGCCGCGTTCCTCATGCTCGTGGGTCGTCCGGTAGCGGTCGCTGCCTGTCTCGCCCCGTTTCGTTACGGCAAACGGGAAATCGGTTTCATCGCCTGGGTCGGCCTGCGCGGTGCAGTCGGCATCTTCCTCGCGTCGATACCGATGCTGATGCAGCTACCGCATGCAGCGATCATCTTCAACGTCGCCTTTGTCGTCGTTTTGGCGTCGCTGCTCGTGCAGGGCTGGACGCTGGGTCTCGCCGCACGCCTGCTCGACATTGCGCTGCCACATCGTGATCGCGCCGTGCGGCGTGTCGAGCTCGATCTGCCAGGAACGCTCGAACGCGAGCTGGTCGGCTATTCAATCGCACCCGGCGCGGCGATCCTAGATGGAGCCGTCACACCGGGTTGGGCAAAGTTGACGATGATCGTGCGCGCCGGCGAGATCCTCATGCCTGACGCTCTTGGCACACTCACGGTTGGCGACTACGCCTACCTGCTCGCGCCGCCGGGTCGCGTGTATCGCCTCGACTGGCTGTTCGTGCCACCGGACGAGGCGCGCGAAGTCGAACGTGAAATGTTCGGCGAGTTCAGCTTCGATGCCGACGTTCGCCTCGCCGACGTCGCCGACTTCTACGGCCTGCCGATCCGCGCCAAGGATGCACCACTCACGCTTGCCGAGCACTTCTCGCGGCGCTACGAACATACGATCGAAATTGGCGATCGCGTCCGCCTCGGGCCGGTCACCTTGATCGCACGCGAACTCTCCGACGACGGCGTGGCCAGGGTCGGTCTGAAGCTGCAAAGCGTCGGCGGGGCGCTGGTGCGACGCGCATGGCTTTCCGGCGGCATTTCCGGAT
>JBDSFA010000358.1:0-10231 GCA_039919785.1 Dokdonella sp.
CGTTTGCGCGCGCGACTTCACTGATCGTCGACGCGACCGGCAAGATCGACAGCGTCGCGTTGTCGGGCGCGGCCAATGCCGGTTTCAACGGCCGCTACATCGCGATCGCGGCGCAGCTGACCGGTAGCGCGAGCACACAGATTTATCGCTACGACCGTTCCACCGGCACCTTGTCGACCGTGACCGCGACAACCAGTTGCGTCGGTAATGGCGCGCTCGACAACGTCAACCCATCGATCAGCACCGACGGATCGCGCATTGCGTGGGAGTCGGTGTGTGCGGCGCTGACCGGCGCCGCCGACGGCGTCAAGCGCGTCGTCTACGCGACGATCGCCGGCACCACCTGGACCGTGAAGGCGCCGATCATCCAGACGGGCACCTGCGCGGCCAACAATCCCCGCCTCAATCGCAGCGGCAACGGACAGTTTCTCGCCTTCGATTCGGATTGCAATCCGACCGGCAGCAATGCCGCGGCAAACCACCTCGTGTTCCGCAACGACACAACGTTGACCGGCACCACGGCGTTCAAGCAGGCGCCTGGCAGCGCAACCATCGATGCGGCAAGTCCAAGCCTCGACTCCAGCGGTCGCTATATCTTCTACCTGCGCTTCGACAATGCAGCCAACTATCACTCGGAGATCTGGCGCTACGACACCAACAACGCCGGCACTAATGTACAGCTGACGACGACCGCCACGAACAACATCTTTCTCGACGTCTACTCAGCAGGTACCACGACGACCGCACGCTTGGCGTACGAACGCGTGGACATCGGCACCAACTTGAGCGAAGTCGGCTACACCACGATCAGTGGCACAACGGCGACGTTGACGCCGGTCGGCCAGGGCTTCCCGGATATCTTTGGTGGACCGCCGCAGTTGATCACTGGCGCACGCATCGGCCTGGACGGCACTACGCCGGTGGTGACGTTTTATTCGGACTTCGATTTCCTCGACACCAACGCCAACAACAATCCCGAAATCTTCCAGGCTCGCGGACAATGAGGCCGGTCATGCGCAACATACCCATTCTTCGCCGGCTGGCACCCGTCGCGGCAGCGATGCTCGCGATGGCTCCCGCCATCGCACAGCGGATCGCCTCTCCGGCGGTCGATCGTTACGGCTACACCTTCATCGATTCGACGTCGCTGCAATGTCCGACACACGCTATCGACATGGGCGGCGCGAATGAACTGACGCTGGTCGCCGCGAGCGGCGACTACTCGGCACGCGACGAGGGCGCTACCGTGGTCGCGCTGTCTGCGCCGTTCCAATTGTTCGGCAACCCGTTGTCCGCGCTGGTTGCGTCGAGCAACGGCTATCTCGCCGCCACCGACAACCTCGGCGCGGAGAACGGCGCCGACTACCGCAGCGCGTGTCCGTTGCCCGCGATCGGCGTCAACGGACCCGCAACGCAAGCGCGCATCTTCGTCTACCACGACGATCTCAGCGGCGACACCGGCAACGGCAGCGTGCGCAGCCAGTACTTCGCGATGTGTCCGCGGCCGAGCGACTCGGGCGCGATCGAAGCGTGCACGGTGGTCGACTGGAGCAACTGGGGCAAGGTAGGCACGAGCGGCTTGTCGATGCAGGCCGTGCTGTATCACCAGAGTTGGGAAATTGCGCTGCAGTACATCTCGCTCGATGCATCATCCGGCGCCAACGCGACCGTCGGTGTGCAAGATCCTGCGCAGGACTGGGGTGTCGCCGCACGCTGCGGGGGCGCAAATCCGATTCCCGCGCCGGGCGCGATCTGCCTGTTCGATCCGCGCTTCCCGCCTGGCTCGCTCGGCGTAGAGGATTTGCTGTTCGCAGATGGATTCGAGGCATTGTCGTCGCCCGCGAAACGGTATCGCTGAGCGGCTTTCAGGGACCGCACTGCATGCGCGGTGCCCTGACTTTGCCGTTCAGCGTGACGAGACGTATTTCTCGCGCCTGATATGCGGCACCGGCAGGCCGGCTTCCTTGAGCATCGTGAACGCTTCATCGACCATATTTGGATTGCCGCACAGGTAAGCGATATCGTGCGCCGCATTCGGCGCAAGCTCGCCGAGTGCGACCTGTGCATGCCCGTTGCGATCATGCGGACGCGGCACCGGACGAGGCATGCGGCTGAAGCAGGCATGGAACGAGAAGCCGGGCACTTCACGTGCGAACGCCTCGAATTCGTCGCCGTAGAGCAGTTCGGCTTCGTTGCGCGCGCCGTAGACGAGCGCGAACGTGCAACCACGTGATGCCGTCAACGCGCGGATCTTCGGCAGCATCGCGCGATACGGCGTGACGCCGGTACCGGTCGCGACCAGCAGATAGCGTTGGTTGGTATCGCCATCCATCAGGCAGAAGCGGCCGTAGGGTCCGCTCGCGTCAATGCTGCCGCCTTCGTCGAGTTGCGAAAGCAGTTCGGTCGCGGCGCCACCATCGACATACGAGACGGCGATTTCCAGGCGCTGCACCGGCCCGTTGTCGCCATTGCCAACCGTTGCGATCGAGTAGCTGCGCTTGGTCGGTTTGCCGTCGGCGTAGTGGAAATGGACCTGGATGAACTGGCCTGGCACGAAGGCGAACGGCGTGCCGTCTTCGCGCTCGAACGCGAGGTGGCGCACGGATGCCGCGAGCATGTGGCTGGTGACGAGGCGAAGCTTGAAATGTTCCATCGGGACTGCAACGGCAGAAGAGTGGTGGGACAGCCCGCTATACTAGCAGGCAGCCCGCGATCCGCCTGTCACGCCGGCACTATCGAGTCCCCATGACCACTATCCCTGCGCTTGACGTCGTCGAGCTGAAGAAAACCTACCCGAATGGTGTCGAAGCGCTGAAAGGCATTTCGCTGCGCGTCGAACCCGGCGACTTCTTCGCCCTGCTCGGCCCGAACGGTGCGGGCAAGTCGACCTTGATCGGAATTCTGTCCTCTCTCGTCAACGCAACCAGCGGCGACGCGAAGATCTTCGGCGTGTCGATCCGCGAGCAGCGCAGTGCCGCGATGCGCCTGATCGGCCTGGTGCCGCAGGAAGTCAACTTCAACATGTTCGAGAAGCCGTTCGACATCTGCGTGAACCAGGCCGGCTTCTATGGCATCCCGCGCGCCGAAGCGGGCGTGCGTGCCGAAAAATACCTGAAGCAACTCGCGCTGTGGGACAAGGCGTTCGGCATCGCACGCGCGATGTCCGGTGGCATGAAGCGCCGCCTGATGATTGCGCGCGCAATGATGAGCGAACCGAAGCTGCTGATCCTCGACGAGCCGACTGCGGGCGTGGATATCGAGATCCGGCGCTCGATGTGGAAGTTCATCAGCGGCATCAACGCCGCCGGCACTACGGTGATCCTGACCACGCATTACCTGGAAGAGGCCGAGCAGCTGTGCCGCAACATCGCGATCATCGACAAGGGCCGCATCATCGAGAACACGGGCATGAAGTCGCTGCTGTCCAAGCTCGATGTCGAAACCTTCGTACTCGACCTCGCTCAGCCCGAAGCGGCGCTGCCCGAAGTTCACGGCGTGAAGTTCACGCGCATCGACGACGTCACGCTCGAAGCGGAAATGTCGCGAGAACACGATCTCAACTCGATGTTTGCGGCGCTCACTGCGCGCGGCATCGCGGTGCGCTCGATGCGCAACAAGGCGAACCGGCTGGAGGAGCTCTTCGTGCGACTGGTGGAAACAGGCACCACCGACGCAGCCAAGGTGGCCGCATGAGCACCAGCCCGAACCTGATCGCCTACGCCACCATCACCCGACGTGAGGTCGTACGCATCTTGCGCATCTGGATGCAGACTTTGCTGCCATCCGCGATCACGATGACCCTCTACTTCGTGATCTTCGGGCGCATGGTTGGCAGCCGCATTCCTCCGTTTGCAAATGGCATCACCTACATCGACTACATCGTGCCGGGTCTGATCATGATGGCGGTGATCACCAACAGCTACGGCAATATTTCCTCCTCGTTCTTCGGCGCGAAATTCGGGCGCCACGTCGAGGAAATGCTCGCCTCACCGATGCCGAGCTGGGTCATCCTGACCGGCTATGTGACCGGCGCCGTATTGCGCGGCCTGATGGTCGCGGCGATCGTTCTGGTGATCTCGCTGTTCTTCACGCGCATCCATCTCTACCACCCGTGGATCACGCTATCGACCGTGCTGTTGACCGCGATCGTGTTTTCGCTCGCCGGCTTCGTCAACGCGGTGTATGCAAAGAAATTCGACGACATCTCTCTGGTTCCGACGTTTGTGCTCACCCCGCTGACCTATCTCGGCGGCGTGTTCTATTCGGTCAATCAGCTGGGCACGCCGTGGCGCGAGATCAGTCACGCAAATCCGATCCTGTACATGGTCAATGCATTCCGCTACGGCCTGCTCGGCATCAGCGATATTTCGATGACGGTCGCCTACGCGGTGATGATCGGCTTCGCGGTGACGCTGACCGCGCTCGGCCTGACCCTGCTCAACCGCGGTATCGGGTTGCGTTCCTGATCCCGATGAAATTTGAGCGTGGCGGCCGCTGGCGTTGGACCTTGATTGTTCTTGCCCTCTGCCTGGTCGCGACCGTGACGCTCTATCGCACACATGGCTGGATTTGGTTGGGTGTGCCGCCGATTGGCGAAGCCCGCATGCCGTTCTCCGATGCTGCCGCTCTATTGGGGGCTGCCGATTTCTGTAATGCAGGTGCGGGACAATGGATCGGTCACGTCTGTTATGCGCCCTCTGCGGACGCAATCCCTTATTCGCTGTCCTACGAGCCGTGGTTGACGTTTCAGCGTTGGGGCTTGAGAGGAGACCGCTACATCGAAGTCTCCTCCATCCTGATCGGCCTTTTCTATGTCGCCTTCGGTCTCGCGTTTCGACCCACCCATGCGGGTGAAGCGATCCTGCTGCTCCTATTTTTCTTTTCCGCAGCCGTCCAACTCGCCGTAGAGCGTGCGAATTTCGACTTGCTGACGAGCGCGACGCTGTGCTTGTCTGCGTGGCTGCTAGGCCAGCGTCGTGCGGTGTTCGCGATGGTGGGCTGCATGACACTCGGGTTCGACACGGTCCTGAAGCTCTATGCAGGCTTGAGTTGCGCCTGCGCGGGAATTGCGCGACGGTCCGATCGCACTCTCATCACCCTGTTCGCATTGTTGTGCTCGATCGCCGCGATCGCATTCCTCGGCGTCGACACCCTCTTTGCGCTCGGGCAGGGCGCTGCCGAAGGCGGCACACGTTTCTCGACCGGTGCGCATTGGCTATGGCGTCAACGCGGCATCACGTGGATGCTGGCGGCAGCAACGTCCGCATTGCTCGTCTCCGCGATCGCATGGCGAATTCTTCGCGGCGCGGCGGCGCCGCCCTGGGCGCGCTACCCGCGCCGTACGGCGCTGATGAAGATCGCATTCCTGACCGCTATCCCGCTGTTTCTCCTCAAGGACAGCTACGACTACCGCTTTGTGCTGTGGCTGCCGTGCCTTGCCCTGCCCGTCGCGCTTCTGCGCAGGTCAGACCTCGAAGCATCATGGCGATACTTTTGTATCGCGATCCTCGGCGTGTCGGCGTTTGTCTTTTGCGCGGAGCTACCGTGCATGCTCCTCGACCGCTTCGCTGCACCTGGCGTACAGGTTTTTTCGTCTCGTCTCATCGAGGGCATAACGCTCACGAAGCAAGTCGCAACCTGGAATATCGCAGGCTTGTTGACGGTGCTGTTCCTGCTTTGCGTGCTCGAGCGACCCGCGCGAACCGAGCTTCGCCGGTCCTGACGCGTGGCGGCAATACCTGCTACGCGGACCTGCATGAGTTGGCATCGGTGCGCTGGGCGAACGGATTGTTTCCGCTTCGTTACTGGTATCGAGCGTGCGCGCCCGCAAATACTCCGGCGCAGCGCCGACCGGCGCGATCAGGACACGAGCATGATCGAACGCAGACCCTACGACACCCTCGGCGGCGCCGACCACGGCTGGCTCAAGGCGAAGCATCATTTCTCGTTCGCCAACTACAGCGACGATGCCCGCATGGGCTGGGGAAAATTGCGCGTGTGGAACGACGATGAGATCGCCGCCGGCAGCGGCTTCCCGCCGCATCCGCATGCGGACATGGAAATCATCACCTACGTGCGCGAGGGCGCGATCACGCACGAGGACAGTCTCGGCAACAAGGGACGCACCGAAGCCGGCGATGTGCAGGTGATGAGTGCGGGCAGTGGCGTGCGCCATGCCGAATACAACGCAGAACCCGACACCGCCCGCATCTTCCAGATCTGGATCATTCCCGATGCGCACGGCGGTGCGCCATCGTGGGGCGCGCGGCCGTTCCCGAAGGACGATCGCTCCGGTCATTTCGTCAGTCTCGCCAGCGGCATCGCCGGCGACACGGATGCGTTGCCGATCCGCGCGGATGCGCGCGTGTTGGGCGCGACGCTGAAAGCGGGTGCGACAGCCGAGTACGCGCTCAGCCCCGGACGCCATGCCTACCTCGTGCTCGCGCAAGGCTCGGCCGAGGTCAACGGCGTGCATCTGAACACGCGGGACGGAGCGGCGATCCGCGACGAGTCGCTGGTGCGCGTCACCGCACTCACCGATGCCGAGATCGTGCTCGTCGACAGCGTCTGATCGCCCGCACACGCGCAAACGAACCGGCCCAGATGTAAAGGCCGGTTCGCCCCTGCCATGGCGTGCACGACAGGCGTAGAGTCGACGTTTGTGTTTCATCGACCGTCGTTCTGCCCGCCCTGTCGAAACCGGAGTGCCGCATGCGCAAGACCGTCCTGCTCGCGATGCTTTCACTCAACGTCGTGCCGCTCGTCGCTGCCGAAGTGCATCCGGTCGAGCAGCCCGTGCTGCGGGAGATCGTCGGGCGTGTCAGTGCGGACGAGCTCAAGGCGACGATCACGCAACTGGTCGGTTTCGGAACGCGCCACACGCTGTCGGACACGAAATCAAAGACGCGCGGCATCGGCGCTGCGCGACGCTGGGTCAAGACGCGCTTCGAGGACTTTTCCAAGGCCTGCGACGGTTGTCTCGATGTGGTCGCGCCAGCGCAGACGTTTACCGGAACGCGCGTGCCGCAGCCAACCGAAGTCATGGACATCGTCGCGATCCAGCGAGGCACTTCCGATCCGAATCGCGTGATCGTGATCACCGGCCATCTCGATTCGCGCGTCACCGACGTGATGGACATCCAGCACGACGCGCCCGGCGCGAACGACGACGGTTCCGGAACTGCAGCAGTGATCGAAGC
Organism: Dokdonella sp.; assembly: GCA_039919785.1. GTDB lineage: Bacteria > Pseudomonadota > Gammaproteobacteria > Xanthomonadales > Rhodanobacteraceae > Dokdonella_A. Next base: position 7,200 of record JBDSFA010000358.1, read on the forward strand.
TGCGCGCGTGCTGTCGAAATACAGGTTTCCCGCGACGCTGGTCTACGCGGCCCTGTCCGGCGAGGAACAGGGCCTGTATGGCGGCAAGGTACTCGCCGACTACGCAAAGCAGCAGCACTGGCACGTCGAAACCGATCTCAACAACGACATCGTTGGCAACACGCACGGCCAGGACGGTGTGGTCGACAATACCGTGGTGCGCGTGTTTTCCGAAGGTACGAAGAGCAGTGAAACGCTGGAGCAGGCGAAGTACCGTCGCTATCACGGCGGCGAAGTCGATTCGCCCTCGCGCAATGTTGCGCGCTATCTGAGCGGATTGGCCGACGACTATCTGGACAATTTTCGCGTGCGCATGGTCTACCGCACCGACCGCTATGGTCGCGGCGGCGACCAGGTGCCGTTCCTCGAGGCAGGATTCCCCGCAGTGCGCGTGACCGAAGCGCACGAGAACTACACGCGCCAGCACCAGGACTTGCGCACCGAAGGCGGCGTCCATTATGGCGACACCATCGATGGCGTCGATTTCGCCTATCTCGCCCAGGTCACGCGACTCAATGCGATCACGATGGCGTCAATGGCGAAAGCGCCCGCGCCACCAGCGGGTGTGGATATCGATGGGGCGGTGAAGTCCGACACGACGATCACGTGGAAGGTCGTCGCGGGCGCGAGCAGCTACCGCGTGTTGTGGCGCGACACCGCGGCGGCGCAATGGCAGCGCAGCTACGCGGCGGGTGACGCGGCAACACTCACGCTGAAGAACGTCGTCATCGACGACGGTTTCTTTGGTGTCAGCGCAGTGTCTGCGGATGGATTTGCCAGCCCCGTTGCGTTTCCGGGGGATGCGGGAAGTTTCGTCGCGCCGAGCTCGACGCCTTGACGTGAAAGCGCTTGGCAAGCGTTGCACGGAGCTTGCTCGCCCGCGCTGCTGACCAGATCGCAGGAGCGCGGTTCTACAAACCGAAAAACCCGCGCGCGTTCGCGCTGCTCAGGCTAGCCGTCGTCTCGATGGCTTCACCGCGCGCCGCGGCGACCGCGGCGCACACATGCGCGAGATACATCGGCTCGTTGCGCCGGTGCGACGGTTTCGGACGCAGGTCGCGTGGCAGCAGATAGGGCGCATCGGTCTCAATCAGCAATCGATCGGCCGGGATCAGTTTCACCAGGTCGCGCAGGTGCGCGCCGCGACGCTCGTCGCAGATCCAGCCCGTGATACCGATGAAGAAACCGCGATCAAGATAGTCCACAAGTTCATTGCGCTCACCCGTGAAGCAATGCACGACCGCCGCGCCGATGCGGCCCTTGACCTTGTCCATGCAGGCGATGAAATCCGTGTGCGCATCGCGCTGGTGCAGGAATAGCGGCTTGCCGCAATCGATCGCGATCGCGAGCTGCTGCTCGAACGCAGCGATCTGTGCCGCATGCGGTGAAAAGTCGCGGAAGTAGTCGAGCCCGGTCTCGCCGACGGCTTTGACTTCAGGCGCTGCGACGAGTTCGCGCAGCAGCGCGTCTGTGCTGTCGTCGTACTCGTGCGCGTGGTGGGGATGGACCCCGGCAGTCGCGTGCAGGAAACCCGGATGCGCACGCGCCAGCTCGCGCGCAGAACGGCTGCCGCCGGCACTCGCACCGGTTACCACGATCTGCGTGACGCCGTGGCTGCGTGCGCGATCGAGCACGGCATCGTAGTCGGCGCGGAACGATTCGTGGGTGAGATTCGCGCCAATGTCGATCAACTGCATGCCCGTATACTTCACTGCTCTGACGAAACGCGCGATTATGCGCGATAGCCAGCCGCTCGCACCTGCACCGTTCGCTGCGGATTCACCGCGAATTCACGGCCAACCGACCATGCTCGCCCGGTCCAACGATGGGGATACCCAAATGAAGAACCAGATCCGCCTGATGCTCGCGCTCGCCGCTGGCGTCATTACCTTCCCTGCACTCGCTCAGGAGCGCACGCCGCTCAGCGCGGCGGTGGTCGCGGCACACGCCGCCGCTGCATCCCTGCTGCCTTCACACACGCGCGCCGCGAAACCCGGCGATGGCCCCCACACCAAGGTCATGGGCACCCATCCCTACCCGGAAACGCCCGGCGCGAACGCATTCCGTGCCTACCCGCCCAGCTGCGCCGCCGACCCGCTGCCTGACAAATCGAGTGGCCCAGTCTTCTCCAACCGCGTTCCGCTATTTGCGCGCGACACGACCGGAGCAGGACTTGTCGAAGGTGTCACCGTCACCGTCTGGCGCATTGCCTGCAGCAGCAGTGGCGCGACGACGGCGTACAACCCGAACGGCCTGACCAATGCGATCACCTTCATGCGCATCGATCGCGACACGGCCAATGAGGGTAACCGCAACCACTTCCCCTATTTTCCGATCGTGCAGGCGTCGCAGGGCAGCATTGGTTTCGGCACGGCCGCAGCGCCGAACGCAGCCAGCCTGGTCCGTGTGGCCAGCGAACCCAATACAGTGATCGCCGAAACTTCGTACGACAGCCCGATCTACGACAGCACAACCTATGTCCTGGAGAACTATCCGTATAACGGATCGGGTTTCTTCCAGTTCAGCGATGCATTCACCTTGCGCATCGACCCGAATGTGAACGGCGTCGCCCCGGTCGACCTGGTCATTCCTGACTACAACGCGGCGCTCTATCCGGACTCGAGCGCGCTGATGCCCTTTGACGGTTATGCCGCCGCGCAATGGGTCAATGGCACGCTCAATCAGGGCCTGCTCGTGCAGGTCACCGAGCAACCGCAGTCGGATGGTTCGACCGTGCGTCAGATCGTGTTCGATCTGCTCACCAAAGATACGCTTGGCAATCCGCTGTGGCTGGTCGGCAATGCGTCTTTCCTGCCGTTCGCGACCAGCGTGACGATCCAGACCAACTATCTGGGTAACGGGCTCTCGCAGAATCCCTGGGGCACAGCCAAGTTCGAGCTGGAGGATTGCAACCACCTCGACGTCACATTCAGCCCGCTTGCGCAGCTGCCGTCACCGATTCCGGTGTTCAGCGGACTGAAAACCTACGACCG
>JBDSFA010000311.1:0-19945 GCA_039919785.1 Dokdonella sp.
CAGAACGCAATCGATGCCACTGGCCAAACCGGAGAACAGCATGAAGCGAGTAACAGGAATCGGCGGAATTTTCTTCAAGTCGAAGGACCCGAAAGCGCTGAGCGATTGGTACCGAGATCACCTTGGACTCGATGTGACCGATTGGGGCGGAGTAATCTTCAACTGGGGTGGCCCCGATAGCGAGAAGGGCATGACCATCTGGAGCGCATTCAAGAACGACTCGACCCATCTGGGTCCTGAAACCGCGCGCTTCATGATCAACTTTCGAGTCGCTGACTTGCACGCGCTTCTCGCCGCGCTCAGAAGCGAAGGCTGCAACGTGGAAGACCGCACGGACGAATCTGAGCAAGGCAAGTTTGGCTGGGTCATCGATCCCGAAGGCAACAAGGTTGAGCTGTGGGAACCACCTGCTGAAGTGTGATCCGCGGCATGACAATTCATACATGCCGACACCGCTTCGCGGCGCGGCTTGATAGATATAGACGTTGGAGAGCAGAGAGAATGATCGCTTTACGCCACGCAAATCCAGGCGACGCCGACGCAGTGACCGATGTCGTACGTCAGTCCATTACGCAATTGTGCGAGGCCGACCATCACAACGATCCGCATACGCTCGCTACATGGCTTGCCAACAAGACGCCTCAGAGATTCCTCGCCTGGATTTCGAATCCCGACAATTTCTGCGTGGTCGCCACGATTGACGATCGCGTGTCGGGCGTCGGACTCCTTCATCGCAAGGGCGAGATTCGCCTGTTCTTCCTGGCTCCAGGCGCGCAACGCCAGGGTATCGGCAAGGAAATTCATGCAGCCCTTGAAGAGAAGGCAATCCAATGGGCGCTGAAAAATCTGCACCTGGAGAGCACGGTCGCCGCCTGCAGCTTCTATGAAGCGCTCGGCTATCAATCTACCGGCGCGGCGACGATTCGATTCGGCGTATTTGCGTGTTACCCCTACGAAAAATATCTACCCCAAAAAGGATCGCGCGAGCGGACGGATGCGGCGCGGCCGCATTAGGCTCCAGGGTGTCGCGGCAGCGGCCGCTTGGCCAGTGTAAGGTCTGACCGTTCAAGCTCGCACGATGACATGAGCTCGACCTGCCATACCATGCATCGCATGGTGATTGCGAAACCGCGCACACGTAACCGACCGCTTTAGTTCAGTGCATCGCATATTGAATACGTGCTACTTGAAACCAAGCCGCCGCAACGCACAACGGGAACCCGGGAGATCAAGTCGATGTTCGCAGCGCCGAAGAAGGAAGAAATCGACCATCGCACGATCAAGCTCATCGTCGGTGTGATTGCGATCAGCCTGGCCGGCCTGACCAGCTTGTTCGCATCTACCGCGATTCCCTCGATCAGCGATTCGTACTACGAAGGCGGTTGGTCGCAGAGCATATTCGTCGGATTTCTCTTTGCGATTGCCGCATTCCTGCTCGCCTACAACGGAGAGTCGCGGACCGAAATGCTGCTGAGCAAGCTTGCGGCCGTCGCAGCGCTGGGTGTGGCCCTCTTCCCTTGCAGATGCGGAACTCACAGCGAATTCATTCCATACGTCCATGCGATTTCCGCCGCGACGATGTTCCTCATACTCGCCTACTTCTGCTCCATGTTCTTCCGCCGTGCGAAGGACAAAGGCCACCCTCAGGCGAAGGCGCGCGCGGGCATCTACGCCGCGTGCGGAATTGCAATCCTCCTTTCAGTCATCGTACTCGCGATAGACAACCTTTTTTCCGAATCCTTGAGCGCCCATCTTCCCAGGCTCAGGTTTTATGGAGAAGCTACGGGCTTGGTCGCCTTTGGCATCTCGTGGCTGACGGCCAGCCGCGTTTTGCCCGGCATCACGCGCAAGGACGAACGCTTCTCGCCTTTTGGTTCCTGAGATCCGAACGATCGATGCGGTTTCGCGGCTTTGACTCACGCTTGAGACAGCACGTGAGCGCCTTTCAAGTACTCACTACGAATCGTCCAGCCGTTCACCTCGCGCATCAATCCACACGGAGTGTTTCATGTCTCCCTATTCCACATCCCATCAAATCCTAGGCTTCGTGTTCTGGCTCGCCATCGCGGCCATTGCCGCCGCTCTGGGCGCCTTCGCGTCGATCGATGCGAGTTCCTTCTACGTGCAGTTACACCAGCCCGCGTGGGCGCCACCGGCATCGGTATTCGGCCCGGTCTGGTCGGTGCTTTATTTGCTGATGGGCATTGCCGCGTGGCTGGTTTGGAGAGCGGCGGTACTGCGAGCGACGCGCGGCGCGCTCGTGTTGTTCCTGCTGCAGCTTGCACTCAACGCGTTGTGGAGCTGGCTCTTCTTCGCCTGGCATCGCGGCGCGATGGCATTCGCTGACATCATCGTGCTGTGGGCGTTGATCGTCATGACGATACTCGCGTTCTGGCGCATCAAGCCAGTCGCAGGCGCGTTGCTGGTTCCGTACCTGCTGTGGGTCAGCTTCGCATCTGCACTCAACTTCGCCGTGTGGCAGCTCAATCTGCAACAACTGGGTTGAAACGGACGCGCAGTCGTCACCGCGCATCCTTGCATCCTTCGAGATGGCCGGAGTGCTCGCGCCAATGCCAATCGGACAGATTGACGTACTGTGACAACGACAGGATGCGCGACATCGCAATGATTGCTGAAATCACATGGAAGCATTCAATTGGCGTGGTCATGGTCACGCTGCTCGCGAGCACGGTCGCCAATGCCATCGTGATCCGCCCCGATGTTGCGGATACGCGATACCGCGTTCGCGAGCATTCATTCCCCGCCCTCGTCGACTTGCCTGGCGAAGGGCACGGTGTGTTGATCGCCAGGCTGTGGGTCGTGACGGCTGCGCACGCGACACAGGGGTATTCGCTCGATCATGTCGACATCAACGGCACGCGGCGTGACGTCGCCGAACTGATCGTGCATCCGGATTTTCGCAAGCTGCCCGAAGGACCCGCATCCGGTGACGCGGGCTCCTTGATGGAGAACCTTGCTGCGATGACCGACATCGCGCTCATACGCCTGACACAACCGGTCGATGATGTGACGCCTGTCCAACGCTATCAAGGTTGGAACGAGCAAGGAAAGCTGGCGCAGATCTACGGCAAGGGCGCGACCGGAAACGGCACCCTCGGTCAGTATCCGAAAGCGCCGCATCGAGACGCGTTGCGTCGTGCAACCAATCGCATCGAGAGTGCGCACGCACAATGGCTCGACTATCGATTCGATTGCGACGCGCACGCAACCGCCCTCGAGGGCGTCATGGGTGATGGTGACAGCGGCAGCCCGGTATTGATCAGGGAGGATGGCGAGTGGAAGTTGGCGGGCCTGGCGGACTGGAAGCACTGGCAAGGCGATCTCTCGACATTTCGGGCAGGAATCTGCGGTCAAACATTCTCCAACTCGCGCATCTCCTACTACGCCACGTGGATTGACGGCGTGATCCGCGCGCGGAGTGGAAACAGGCGCAATCACTGCAGCCAGGTCAACCGAAAATGGTGCCGATCGAGTCGGCTTGACGGCGATCCCCGGTAGGCGCAGCTTGGGCCTGAGCGGGCCTTGTCACACCGAAGCGAGAACTCCATGGAAACCGACAATCGCGCGCTGATGGCATCGCTTGCGACGTAGCCGACGTCAAGTCGAGCGGTCGTTTCAAGCAAGCATCCTGAGTTCGACGACCGTACACCTGGCAACGTCTGTTCAGCGGACGCGGAGCGCGCTGCGAAGGCTTTCGCGCAGAACGTCGCCCCCGATCTGAAGTCGCAGGTCGTCTACAAATGACGCCCGACGTCCCTGCAACCGCAGCAGCTCAAGACACGTGCGGTTGAATCTCAGCCAGCCCGCACCGTCTTGTCGCGATACATCGCCTGATCCGCCTCACGCAGCGCGGCCTGCGGATCACCCTGCGGGGGCAGGTGCGCACTGCCGAAGGAGAAATCGATTCGCGTTGCTTCGGCCGTTGTCGCACGCAGACGTGCGCGCACGGCCTCGATGCGTTTCGTGATTCGCGCGTACTCGAGCTCCTGCGCAACCACGATGAACTCGTCGCCGGCATAGCGGATCACGCGATCACCGGCAGGAAAACTTTCGCTGAGCGTGCGTGCGAAACGCACCAGGCACGCGTCACCGGCGTGATGGCCATGGAGATCATTGACCTTCTTGAAGTCGTCGAGATCGAAGAAGAGGATCGTTGCACCGTTGGTTTGCGCTTCGTGCAGCATGGTCGGCAGCGCGCGGCGGTTGAAGACGCCGGTGAGCTGATCGCGATCAAGCAACGTGTGCAGTTCTTCCTGCGCTGATCTCAGCTCGCCATTGGCTTGCGTCAGCTCCTGCTGGATCGCTCCATAGAGCGTGAGCACGCACCCCAGCGCAATCACCCACTCCGCGCCGGTGTCGAAGGAAGAATGCGAGGCGAGGAAGATGGGCAGCGACGAAGCACCCAAGGCATCCCCGGTCGACCAATGCACCGCATACGCAGCCGCTTCGGCCGCCGCGAGCGCGCAACGAATGGCGAATCCGGTCGCGAGCCAGCCATACGCCCGTTCCTTGCGCCGGATCAGAAACACGGCGCTCGCGCCAAGACACACGCAGATCACGACAGCCTGGACCAGTCCCAACTGGTCAATGGAACGAATCACAGCGCCGCCGACGATCGAGAAGACCGCTGCCGAGACGAATAGTTTGACGCGCGAAACAGGGGCCGGTCGGTGTATGGCGAAGCGGACCGCGCCGTCGACGAGCAACAGAACAAACATCGTCTTGGCAAAGATATACAGCGAGATGGTGAATGCAAACGTCAACCTTCCGTCCGGCTGCCACAACCAGAAGGCAATCGTGACGAGCAAGGCGGCGAGGTTCGCCAGCCACGCATGCACCCACACGCGCAGCTCGGCGCGGCCGAGGGAATGCGCGAGCGCAACGAAAAATCCCACGATCATCAAGTCGGACGTGGCCTGGACAAGGGTGCTCCAGCGCCACAGCAACAGTTCCATACGAGCGCCCCCTGGCACACCGGATACGTGAACCTTCCCCTGGCGCGGCGCTCCGTCATAACCCCTTGACCAGCTCACTCTATCGCCTGACTGCATTGCGTGGCAATTGGACATGCAAACTGATCCTGCCGCTGGGATTGGCGTGCGAATGACAACGCCGGGGGCTTGCATGCACTTCGATCGATAAGGTGATTGATGCGCGCCCAATCGAGCTGCGCACCGTGCGCAGACGGCTGAAGCTGAGGAACATGGCAACGGGGCGTACCCCGAATCCGTCCGCGAAGTTCGAGGCCGGCAGCACGACGCGACCATGGCTGTCTGCTGTCAATATGAGCGACGCCGCGAACTCTCCCCTCCGGCCGGCATTGCGCTCTCGCCGCTGGTATCGCCACCATGCGTACCGGCCGGAAACGGAACGTTCAAAGGCCCAGGCACGCCGATGGCCATCCCGTACAGCGATAGGCGATGCGGACGTCCTGCCCCTGCCTGACCTCATCCGCCTGAGCCGGTATACTGCGCGTCTTTGCGCTGCACATGCGGCGGACAACCCCCTATATTTTTCGCGCCTTTGGCGCGGCCCACGAATGAACCCGAACTTCCTCGATTTCGAACAGCCCATCGCCGACCTGGACGCCAAGATCCAGGAGCTGCGCCGTGCCAGTCATGGACAGGCGTTCAATATCGATGACGAAGTCGGCACGCTCGAAGGCAAGCTCAAGGTCAAGACAGCCGAGATCTTCCGCAACCTGACGCCATGGCAGATCGCGCAGGTTGCCCGCCATCCGGCGCGTCCGTACACACTCGACTATCTCGGCGTGATCTGCGAAGAATTTCACGAGCTTGCCGGCGACCGTGCCTATGCCGATGACGCCGCGATCGTCGGCGGTCTCGCACGAATCAATGGTCGCAGCATGATGGTGATCGGTCATCAGAAAGGCCGCGATACCAAGTCGAAGGTCCGTCGCAACTTCGGCATGCCGCGACCGGAAGGCTATCGCAAGGCCTTGCGCCTGATGCACATGGCGGAACGCTTCAAGCTGCCGCTGCTGACCTTCATCGACACGCCTGGCGCCTACCCCGGCGTTGGCGCCGAAGAGCGCGGCCAGAGCGAGGCGATCGCGCGCAACCTGTTGGAGATGGCCTCCTTGCGCGTGCCCATCATCTGCAACGTGATTGGCGAAGGCGGCTCCGGCGGCGCACTCGCGATCGGCGTCGGCGATTGCACCAATATGCTCGAATACAGCACTTATTCGGTGATCACGCCCGAAGGCTGCGCGTCGATCCTGTGGAAGACCGCCGCGCGCGCGAAGGATGCAGCCGAAGCACTCGTTATGACCGCACCGCGCCTGGCCGAATTCGGGCTGATCGACAAGGTCGTGCGCGAACCGCTTGGCGGCGCGCACCGCAATCCGCGCGGCATGGCGGTGCGCCTGAAGGCGATCATCCTCAACCAGCTCGACAAACTCGAAGCACTGGGTACGCCGACCTTGCTCGAACGTCGCTACGATCGTCTGCGCAGTTACGGCGCATTCACTGGCGATTGATCATCGGCACCGTATCCTGTGTCGTTTACCCATAGACGCTGATCGGTGAGTGGGGGCCGCATGCCCGCACCGCATGCCCCATGTACAGCAATCCATTGCCCATTGCACATCGAGTCCGTGTGGCGTTCATCGCGCTTGTGTTCGGTGCGACGTCATTGCTTGCTTGCAGCCCCCTGCACGCGGCGCTCGCACTCGAAGAAGAAGGCGTCGTCGACGCCGCCTCGCTGGTTGAACCGGCGCTGCTCTCCGGCCCTGGTTTCAGCGTCGATCCGCACGTCGAGTTGCGCGGCTACATGGCGCATTTCACTCTCGACACGCAGGTCGGCCCGCTGACGGCAGACAGCGTCGAATTGCTCGCCGAACGCGAGGCGGAGTTGCCCGCACTCGATGCGCTCGACAAAGCGACGCGTTCCGACGCATTCCTGCACGCGGCCGGCAGCCGACTCGCCGATACCGGCAAGATGCTCGGCAACATCGTGATGCATCCGGTCAATACCGTGTTCGGCATTCCCGCCGGCGTCGCGCGCTATTTCGGCGACCGCTTGCGCAAACTGGGCAATCAGGTGCAGAACGTCTCGGACCGAACGGCGCGTACGCTCGGCAATCGCGGCAATCCGTATCCTTCCGATGAAGGGCCGATGACAGACGCGCGCGAGGATCCGACATCTGCCGCACCCAAAGCGAAGAAGCACTGGTATTCGCGCATCTCCGGCGAAGTCGAGCGAGAAATCAAGCGCCAGCTCAAATACAGCCAGGTCAAGCGCGAACTCGCCGAACGTCTCGGCATCGATCCCTACAACGGCAATCCTTATGTGCAGGCACGTCTGTCGAGCCTGGCCTGGATCGGCAGCAGTGGCAACTTCAGCGCAGGCACTGCACTCGGAACCGTCGGCGGCGTCGGTGCCATGGTGCTGAGCAAGGGCGGTCGAATCAACGATATCGTCTGGAAACTCTCGCCAGCCGACTTGCGTGCACGCAATGACGCACGCTTGCGCGGATATTGCCGCGACGATCTACTGATCCGACAGTTCCTGCGCCGCGGTACGTTCTCACCGACCCTGCAGACGAGCCTTGTGGATGCGCTGGATGCGCTCAAACCCGCCTCCGGCGGTGATGCTCTACTCGAACTCGGCATGACCACAAACTCCGAACTCGAAGCGCGCTTCCTCGTGAACGCGTTGCGCATGACCGCAGCCTACCTGGGCACGCGCGCGAAGCGCGGCGCGCTGTTGTCGATTGGCGCAGGACTCGCCTACGCCAGCATCGATGGCGAATTGATACTTCCCCTGCCAGTCGACCGGCTCAGCTGGACGGCCGAGGTGCGCGACTTCGTCGACCGCAAGGAATTCCGAGTTCACAACAAGACCGCGTTGATCGGCGGCGAAGCCAGTCTGTTTGCGCGGCGCGGACTCGGAGAACGCAGTTGGAACATCGTCACGCGCGTGCGTTGGCCAGGATCGCCGCCGTATGCGAAAGGAGGCGAGCCTTCTGGCGTGGGCATGGATGATTGAACCCGGCGTGGCGATCGCAAACCTGTCGAGCGAACCAGCAGACGGTCGGCGCGTACCGACCGCCCGCCCGCCCGTGCAGTCGTGTTAATCCGTCTCGATCTCGATACCGCCGACGATGCCGGCGACGAGATTGTAGACCGCGGCGACAATGATGCCGCCGATGAAGCCGCCGATGCCGTACATGATCGGCAGCATGATGACCATGCCGAAGCCCATCGCCCCCATGCCGGCGCCGCCGTGGCCGGCGAGACCGCTGAACATCGAACCAAACAGCGCGAAGATCACGCCGAAGATCAAGCCGAACAGCACCCCGAAACAGCCCTGGAATATGCCCAGCTTCATAACACCGATTTTATTGATGACCATCCCACCCTCCCCAAGTTGAGTTGCATCGATGCGGCGCGAGCAGCCGCGCTGTCAGCGTAGTCGGCGCGCCCTGCTCCCGCAAGCCGCAGCGCAACCTCCCGCCCGCACAGCGGATGACGGACAATGCGCACCTTCCTTTGCCGCCGGAACCGCCATGGAACACGCTGCCCGCAGTCGCTTCGAATCCGAACTCGCGTCGATCCGCGAGCAGGGCCTGTACAAAACCGAGCGCGTGATCACGACGCCGCAATCGGCGGCAATCAGAACCACCGACGGGCACGAAGTGCTGAACTTCTGCGCGAACAATTATCTCGGTCTCGCCGATCATCCAGACATCATTGCCGCGGCGAAGGACGCGCTCGACACACACGGCTTCGGGCTCGCCTCGGTGCGTTTCATCTGCGGCACGCAGGACCTGCACAAACAACTGGAAGCGACCATCTCGCGTTTCTTCGGCACCGACGACACCATCCTCTACACCAGCTGCTTCGATGCGAACGGCGGCTTGTTCGAGACCCTCCTCAATGATGAGGACGTGGTCATTTCGGATGCGCTCAACCACGCCTCGATCATCGACGGTATCCGCCTGTGCAAAGCCGAACGTCGCCGCTACGCGAACAGCGACATGGCCGAACTGGAAAAGCACCTCGCCGAAACGCAGGGCAAGCGCACACGCCTGATCGCGACTGACGGTGTGTTCTCGATGGACGGCTATATTGCCAAACTCGACCAGATCGTCGCGCTGAAGAAAAAGTACAACGCGCTGCTGATGGTCGACGATTCGCATGCAACGGGTTTCGTCGGTCCGACCGGCCGCGGCTCCGCCGAACTTCACGGCGTCATGAGCGAAGTGGACATCTTCACCTCGACACTCGGCAAGGCGCTCGGCGGCGGCTCCGGCGGCTTCACCAGCGGCCACCAGCCGATCATCGACTTGCTGCGCCAGCGCTCACGACCGTATCTGTTCTCCAACACGCTGCCACCACCGCTGGTCGCGGCGTCGATCAAGGTGTTCGAGATGCTGTCGACCAGCAACTCCTTGCGCGACAAGGTCAACGACAACGCGCTCTATTTCCGCAAGCGCATGACCGAAGCCGGCTTCGACATCCGCCCCGGCACGCATCCGATCGCACCGGTGATGCTCGGCGACGCCAAGCTCGCGCAAGCATTCGCGCAGGAACTGCTTGCCGAGGGCATCTACGTGATCGGCTTCTTCTTTCCCGTCGTGCCGCAGGGACAGGCGCGCATCCGCACGCAGATGAGCGCGGCGCATACGCACGAACAGATCGACCGCGCGGTGGCTGCGTTCGTGAAGGTGGGCAAGAAGCTGGGTATGATTGGCTGAACTGGCCGACGGTGGCTGGGTGGACGTTTGCTATTGGCGCCAAGCAGGTCCCCAATAGTAATCACTGCGTGATGAGCGGCGATGACGGCTTTCGGCCGACTGCGGAAGCTTGCGGTCGTCGATTCGCCCTCGCCAAGGAGACATCCGCGTGCCGTGCCGCGTCGGGTGACGAGAGCTCAATGCCGCGACGCAGATCCGGCCATTGCGAGCCGGGGCCTCCGGACTCGACGTCGTACTGTTTCCAGGCTGCACATGCAGCCGTCTGACAAGATCGTAATCTTGCGATAGGCCGAATTACGAATGCGTCACCGGATCTGGCGACTTGGGCGGCGCCGATGTCTGCTATCTTTCCATACGTTCATTACAGGGCCCAGCTCAATGCGTTCTTCCGAAGCGGTTTCCGCTCGCCGAGTCGTGCCCGTCATGCAGCGTCCGCTCGCGTTGGCGTTGGCGCTGGCGCTTGGCCTCACGCCACTCGCCGGTATTGCCGCCACTATCATCGTGAAATCCTCCGGCGATGCGGGCAACGCAGCCACTTGCACATTGCGCCAAGCAATCGTTTCGATGAATACCGGCTCGCTGGCGGGCACCGCCTGCGTAAACAGCTCAGCGATAGGATTCCATAGCAACGACATAATCAATTTCGACGCCGCCACATTCCCCAACGGCGGCGCGAACACGATCACACTTGCTGATACCAGTACCGGTGTGCTGTCGATCAGCGATGCCCAACTCACCCTCGACGCCACTGCGAATGGCCAGGTGACGATCCAGCGCCCTTCCGGCGCTAGCAACGATTTCGGCATCATCGACCAAAGCCAGCCGGGTGGTGGCTCGCTCACCTTGAACCATCTCGCCCTAACCAATGGCTCCGGCACCGCGGGCGGCGGCATAGTAAATTCCTACGCCAACGGGCATCTCACGCTAAACAACTGCACGATCAGCGGCAATCAGGGGGGCTTGGGCGGCGGCATCGAGTCGGATGGTTTTCTGACGCTGATTAACACCTCGGTTATCGGCAATAGCGCGACTCAGGGAGGTGGCATCGCTTCGCGAAATACCCTCACGCTGGTCAACAGCACCGTCAGCGGAAATAGCTCTTTCTACGGCGGCGGCGGTATCTATATCGCGGGCAACCTCACACTGACCAACAGTACAATCAGCGGGAATTCGACCGTAAACGATAGCGGCGGCGGTATCTACATGTTGGGCGGTGGCATCACGCTGAAAAACAGCACGATCAGCGCGAACCAGGTTCCGGGTAACCGGCAAGGCGGCGGCATCCAAAACAATAGTGCGCAAGCACCTTTGGTGATCAACTCGATCATTGCCGGAAACGTCGGTCCCGATCTCAGTGGCAGCGGTACGATCCCGGCGCCCGGCTCTTCAGGCAATATCATTGGCAGCAACCCCCAACTCGGCGCCTTGGCCAGCAACGGCGGCCCAACCTGGACCATGCTGCCGCTGCCCGGCAGCCCAGCGATCGATGCACTCACCTGCACGAATGCGCCGGCCACCGATCAACGCGGCATTGCGCGTCCGCAAGGTGCGCAATGCGATATAGGCGCGGTGGAAGCGACGGTGGCGGAATCGACGGCGCCACCGATGATCACGAAAGCCTTCGGCGCGGTCGCGATTCCGATAAACAGCACCACCTCACTGACCTTCACACTCAGCAATCCGAATACCGGCAGATCCCTGACCGGTGTTGCGTTCACGGACAGCTTGCCTGCCGGGATGATCGTGGCTACGCCGAACGGATTGACGAACACCTGCGGCGGTACCGCGACCGCTATCGCGGGGTCTTCGTCGGCGAGCGTGTCGGGCGCAACTCTGGCCGGTGGCGCCTCATGCACGGTGACAGTAGGCATCAAGGGCACAACGCTCGGCGTGAAGAACAACAGCGTACAAGTGACATCCACGAATGGCGGCATCGGCAATACGTCGAATGCGACGCTGACCGTCGGGACGTTGCCACCGAGCATCACGAAAATATTTGGCACGCCAGCGCTTCCACTTAACGGCAGCACGTCACTGACCTTCACGGTCACCAATCCGAATGCGGGTGAGTCACAGACGGGCGTCGCCTTCGCCGACAGCTTTCCTGCCGGCCTGGAAGTTGCCACACCGAATGAATTGACCAGCACCTGCGGCGGTACCGCGACCGCTGTGGCGGGGGCGTCCTCGGCGAGCCTATCGGGTGCAACACTGGCGGGCGGCGCCACATGCACGGTGGCGGTGGCCGTGAAGGGCACGACGCGCGGTGTGAAGACCAACAGCGTACAGGTGACCTCCACAACTAGCGGCATCGGCAACACGTCGACCGCGACGTTGACCGTCTCGTTGTGCACACGCAACGACACGATCTACTGTGAAGGATTCGAGGCGGCAACGGTCGTAACGCTCTATAGCGGCGACATCTCGAGCGCACGTCCGTGGGGCGTCGCCGTCGATGCCAGCGGCAATGTGTCCTTCGCCGATTACGCGACCAGCACTGTGAAAGAGATCTTGGCCGCCGGCGGTTATACGACAGTCAACACGCTCGGCAGCGGATTCAGCTTGCCTAACGGTCTGGCCCTCGATGCCAGCGGCAACGTGTTCGTTGCAGATACCTACAACAACGCCGTGAAGAAGATACTGCCGCCCGCCTATACAACCGTCATCACGCTCGGCAGCGGATTCAACCACCCCGCCGGCGTCGCCGTCGATGCCAGCGGCAACGTGTTCGTCGCCGATTCCAACAACAACGCGGTGAAGGAGATCCTGGCGCCCGGCTATACGACGATCAACACGCTTGGCAGCGGGTTCAACTTGCCTACCGGCGTCGCCGTCGATGCCAGCGGCAACGTGTTCGTCGCCGATTTCCTCAACAACGCGGTGAAGAAGATCTTGGCGCCTGGCTATACGACGGTCAACACGCTCAGCAGCGGGTTCTACAAGCCCTTTGGCGTCGCCTTGGATACCAACGGCAATGTATTCGTCGCCGATACCGGCAACAACGCGGTGAAGGTGATTATGGCGGATGGCGGCTACACGAAAATATTCACAGTCAGCAGCGAGTTCGCCAACCCCCGCGGTGTCGCGGTCGATGCCATCGGCAACGTGTTCGTCGCCGATGATTTCAACTACGCGGTGAAGGTGATCGTGGCGCCTGCCTTCCCGCCATATAACTGAACAGCATCACTTCGCTGACCTTCACTGTCACCAATCCAAATGCGGTTGTGTCTCTAAAAGGCGTTGCCTTCACTGACAGCCTGCGTCCATGGTTATTGGTGGCCACGCCGAATGGATTGACGATTACCTGCGGTGGAACCGCGACAGTGATCGCGAAGTTCGGCGAGCCTTATCGCGCGCAACCCTGGCCGGTGGCGTCTCACGCAGGTTGACGGTGGGCCTAAGGAGCGGTTCGCCGAGGCAGTTTCGCGCTGGCACCTCCAAAGCTGCCTGTCGCGACCGGCGGGTGTGGGTCGAGTCCTGTCGTTCAACATGTTGGGGGCGTCAGCCCACAAGCGCGTTGGCACCAGCGTTGGTCGACTCAATGGATCTTCATGGCTCGTCGGCATGACGTGCCGCCGTCACCGAATCACACGGGAGGCCTCACGTTCGTCGAGCGTCCTTTTGCGCGGGTATCGAAGGTCAATTCGACGATCCGCAAAGGGCATGAGCCGCAGGACGCCGACATCGAACGCTGAGGCGTCTCGCACACGCGTCGCGCAAGATTGGCCGAATGCAATGGAATCCGCACCAGGCGATACTTATTCTTTTGGCGCAGGCGGAAAGATATTGCGCAGCATCTGCGTCGTGTCGATGCCGGCGGCGCTGCGGATGCGCCGCGCGGCGATGAGTTGCTGCGCGTCGGCTTGACTTGTACTTACCTGACCGCAGGACTTCCGTAGTCCGCTGCAACAACCACAGCCAGCGAGTGGAATAGATGCCGTAGGCGACAGCCAGGGCGGCAACAAGACGAACCACGCGTTCCATCGGACTTCTCCCGGCAATGCTCGCAAGTTATCGTGCGACGATGCGCGGGCTGCCTGTCATATGGCTATGCCAGACGCGCGGCCTCGTCCTCGTCAAGCTTTCGCCACGCACCTTTCGCCAGCGCTCCGAGCATCAAGTCGCCGATCGCCACGCGCATCAGCCGCAGCACGCCGACATCGAACGCTGAAAGGATGCGACGAATCTGCCGGTTGCGGCCTTCATCGAGGACGATCTCAAGCCAGGCGTTCTTTTCGCCACGACGAAGTTCGCGTGCGGACTTGACCGACAGATGTTCGCCGCGCTCGTCGATACCGACACTCAGCGCATCGAGCAACGCTTTGTAGGGCAGCCGATCGATCTGCACGTGATAGGTCTTGTCGAGCTGCGACTCGGGCGCGGTGATGCGCGCAGCCCAGACGCTGTCGTTGGTGAACAGCAGCAGGCCTTCGCTGGCTTTATCCAAGCGGCCGACCGGGGCGAGCCAGGGCAAGCCTGCATCGGCGAGTAGCGCGTAGACGGTGTCGCGACCGCGTTCGTCGGCGGCGCTGGTCACATAACCACGCGGTTTGTTGAGCATGAGATAGATGCGCTCTTGCGCACCGATCTGCGCGCCATCGATGGCGATGCGATCGCGTGCTGCGTCGATCGGCATTTCTGCATCGCGCACAATGCGGCCGTTGACGGTGACGCGGCCGGCGCCGACCCAGTTCGTGGCCTGCGTGCGCGATGCAATGCCGAGCTTGGAGATCACGCGTGCGAGGCCGTGTCGCGGCTCACGCTGGGGCGTCACGGTTTCGGGCCTTGTTCGTCGTGGTCCCGGCTGTGTCGTTTGTTGCGAACGAGGCTTCGGACTTTTCACTGGGAGGAGCCTGCGCAGGGAATTACCGTCGCGATGATGTCAGCGACGCGCCTCACACCATCCCCACCCAACCCTCCCCTTGAAGGGGAGGGCTCTACGGCATCGTTGCGCAGGCGGCTCATTGCGCGGTGAAGTCCACGTGATCCTGCGCCGGCAACTGCGTGCGTTCGACGTCATCGACGCGCGCAGCCGACGGACCCTGCTGCAACCAAGCGTGCAATTGTGCCAACGCCTGGGGCGTGCCGCTGGCGACGACTTCGACGCGCCCGTCGTCGAGGTTTCTTGCATGACCTGTCAGCCCGAGTTCGCGCGCACAGCGTTCGGTCGAGCCACGAAAAAAAACGCCTTGCACGAGACCGGATACCAAAAAGCGTGCGCTGGCCATGCTTTGGCGCCCTACTTCGCCGCGCCGGCCGCGATCGCCTTCTCAAGATCGGTCGCCGTGATCGGACCGAGAATTGTCTTGGCGATGCTGCCATCCGGTGCAATCACGTAGGTGGTTGGCAAGCTGCGCGGCGCGCCGAAATCCTCCGGCAGCTTGTAAATATCCAGAAGCGCCAGCGGATACGAGACCGGATGCGCTTTGGCGAACGCTACAACCTCGGCTTTCTCGGTGTCCTCGAAGGCGAGGCCGATTGCGACGACGTCTTTGTGGCTGGCGACGAACGCTGAAATATCCGGCATCTCCTTGATGCACGGAGAGCACCAGGTTGCCCAGAAATTCACGATCACCCACTTGCCGCGCTGCGCGGCGAGATCGAAGGTATTGCCATCGAGCGTGGTGATTTTCAATGCCGGCTGCTTGGCCGTTCCTGCCGACGCGACACCGGCACAGGCAAGCGTCGCGACCAGCGTCGCGAGCAGGAGAAGTCGAATGCGTTTCATGCGTGCTCCGTTGGATCGTGAAGGTTCTTCGGCGCCGGTGGCGCGGCTGAGGTCGTCGATGGTACATGCGGCGCAAACAGGTCGGCCAACGACACGTCGAGCGTCGTGCATACCTGATCGCCGAGTCTGGCGAGCAAGGCAGCAGCGGCTGGTGGCAGATCGTCGCCGGAGGCGTGCACGTCGAGCGGCAGGCGATAGTCGCCCTCCTCGTAGATTTCGAGCAGATCGATGCTCGCGAGGTTGCGCACGACCATCCATTCGCCGAACTCGCCGCGCTGGATCAGGCCGACGCGATGGAGGTCGCCGAGGTAGCGCTGCAGGAGATCATCGGTAAGGAAGGGTTCCGCTGCGCACAGCGCGGCGCTGTGCAGGCCGCGCCCTTCGCGCTGCGCGTCGGCAAAGCGCGCGAGCACGCGCAGGAGGCCGGCGAATTCCTGCCCGCGCGGCAATCGCAGCGCTGCCGGACGGTAGTCGAACGCACTCAACGACGCCGTGATAGAAGCACCGAACAACACGATCGTCCACGAAAGATAGATCCAGAGAATGAAGATCGGCACCATCGCTAGTGCACCGTAGACCGCCTGGTAACTCGCGTAGCTGATCGCATACAGGGCGAAGCCGCGCTTCGCCGCTTCGAACAGGATCGCTGCGATGGTCGCGCCGATCAACGCGTGACGCATGCGCACGGAGCGATTGGGAATCACCGCGTAGGCCGCGAGCATGCCGCTCCAGACGATGAGAAAGGGCAGCACGGCGAGCACGCGCGCCTTGACCGAGAATTGTGCCTCCGCCGCATCGATGAATGGCAGCGCGAGTGCGTACGAACTGACGGCGAGCGTAGCGACCAGCAGCAACGGACCCAGCGTCAGCGCCGTCCAGTAGATCACAAAGCGCGCAGCCGCACGGCGCGCAATCGGCACGCGCCAGATGCGGTTGAATGCGTCCTCAATGCTCATCATCAACGAGACCGCGCTGAAGAGCAGTACCAAGGCACCGACGGCGGTGGCCTTGCTCGCGTTGTCGGCAAACTGCGTGATGTAACCCTGCACTGTGCTGCCAGCGGCCGGTACGAAGTTGTCGAACACCCACAGCGTGATCTGATCGCGCCAGCCGGCAAACCCGGGGAATGCAGCAAGGATGCCGAGTATCGCCGCCGTCAGTGGGACCAGCGCGAAAACCGTCGTGAACGACAGCGCACCGGCCGTCTGCATGCAGCGATCTTCGAGGAAGCGATGCCAGGTGAATTCGAGGAATGCCGAGATCCGCTCGCGGTCGTAGCGTGATCTGGCAAACTGGGTGAGGCGCAGCAGCATGGGGCGAGCCTAACCCAGTGCAAGCGACTGGACCAAACAGGTGTCTCGCGGACACCATCCCCACCCAACCCTCCCCTTGAAGGGGAGGGCTTGAAAACGAGCCCCCACAACGATCCGCATGAGCGAAATCCTTGTTCTCTACTACAGCCGCACCGGCAAGATCGCCCAGCTCGCGCGTCTGGTTGCGCGTGGTGTCGAGGAGATCGACGGCATGCGCGCACGGCTGCGCAGCGTGCCGCCGGTCGCACCCATCACCGAGGCGACCGCGCCACCGGAGCCGGACGACGGCGCGCCGTACGCTTCGCACGAAGATCTGCGCGAATGCGCGGGACTCGTGCTCGGCAGCCCGACCCGCTTCGGCAACATGGCGGCGCCGCTGAAGTATTTCATCGACTCGACCGCGGCGGAGTGGGCATCGGGCACGCTGGTCGGCAAACCCGCCGGTGTGTTCACGTCGAGCAGCACGATGCACGGCGGCCAGGAAACAACGCTCACTTCGATGATGCTACCGCTGCTGCATCACGGCATGTTGATCGTCGGGCTGCCCTACACGGAAGCGGCGGTGAGCCGCACATTGGGCGGCGGCTCGCCGTATGGAGCGAGCCACGTCGCCGGCGTCAGCGGCGCGAATTCGATCAGCGAGGACGAACGCATCCTCGCGCGCGCGCTTGGAAGACGCGTCTCCGACATTGCGTCGCGACTGGAGGCGCGCGCATGAAGGCCCTGCCTGTCGGCTTGCTCGCGTGGGCCTTGCTGGTCCTGCTGCAACCCGCGTGGTACCTGTGGCTTGCGCCGCCCGCGAAAGGCATTCCGCTGTTCGCGCTCGCGTTGACCCTGCCACCCCTGCTGCTGCCGTTGTTCGCGTTGCGAACCAGCGCGCGCCGCGCCCTGCTCTGGGTCGGTATCGTTGCACTGTTCTATTTCTGTCACGGCGTCGTCGCCGCGTGGGTAATTCCCGCTGCGCGGGTGCCTGCGCTGCTCGAAGTCGTGCTTTGCGTGGTGCTGATCAGCGCGCTTGGCTGGGACGCGCGCAGCGACAAGCGCAGGCGCGCAGCGGCGGGTTGATCGAGCGGACGGTCGTTGAACAGGACCGCACCCGGCAACTGCGTACGGAACAAGCGGCTTTCCATCAAGCCGAGTTTTCAGTGGCCTTGCGTCGATTGCATTGTTCGTGCTTGAGCTGCACGGCACCGGGCAGACGTTCGACGAGAAATTCCACAAAGGAACGAACGCCAGGCAGCTGCCCGCGCCGGCTCGGATAGACGAAATGCATCGTGCCCTGCGGCATGCTCCAGGCCGGTAGCGCCACTTCGAGTTCGCCACGCGTGATCGAAGGCGCACAGACGAACTCGGGCAACATCGCGATGCCGACGTCGCGCTTCGCCGCTTCAAGCAGGACTGCGAATTCGCCACAAGTGACGCGCGCCTGCATTTCGACATTCGTCTTGTGACCTTGCGCATCGGTCAGTTCGAGGATCTGCGCGCCTTCGTGTTCGAGCATCGACAGCAATGGCAGATGCTCCAGTTCTTCTGGTTTCTGCGGTCTGCCGCGCGCGGCGAGGAATGCAGGGCTCGCCACCAGCAGCACGCGGGACTGACCAAAGGTACGCAGCACCAGCGAGGCATCGGTGTCGAGCTTGTCGCGCACGCGGATCGCGAGGTCGAATCCTTCGTTGATCACGTCGACGCGCCGGTTGCTCGCGAGCAAGCGCACTTGCACCTTCGGGTAGTCGATCAGGAAGTCCGGCAGCACGTGCGCAACGATCGTCTGCGCGAGAGATACCGGACAGCTGACGCGCACAATCCCGCGCGGCTCGGCGCGCAGCTCGTCGACGACGTCCTGCGCCGCTTGCGCCTCTTCCAGTGCAGCGCGGCAGTGCGCGTAGAAGCGCTCGCCTATGTCAGTCACCGCAAAACTTCGCGTGGTCCGTTGCAGCAGACGCACGCCGAGGCGTTCCTCAAGTTGCGAAACGCGTTTGCTGAGGCGTGACTTGGGTGTGCCCAGCGCGCGCCCGGCGGCGGAAAATCCGCGATGTTCGACCACCGCCGCGAAGAACCGCAAGTCGTTGAGGTCGTGCAGCGCACCTTCGATTGCCGACATCATTGTTCTCCATGGCGAACCAATCATCGCATTTTTGCCGGCTTGTCCGCCCATTGTCCAAGGACTATCGTCTTTTCGATCCTTCGGGCCTTCGCCCGTTGCGAGGGACAACCCATGAAGCTATTGCATGTCGATTCCTGCGCGCTGATAACCAACTTTTCGATACATGCGTCGATTCGCGCAAAAGAGCGAGCGGCGGCTTAGGTTCACCCTTGCAGTCTCCCTGACTTGGGAGGCTTGACGCTGATGATTTTCGGGCTGCACTCGGCGCCGTTTGTCTCGGCTGCGGTGATGCCGATGGACGCTGCGGCGAGTCTCGTCGACAATCGCGATCCTTGATGCGGCTGCGCCGCGAACGCCACGGGAATCGCCATGCAGCACCTCGTCATCGTTACCACCGGCGGCACGATCGACAAGATCTATTTCGACGACAAATCCACCTTTCAGATCGGCGAACCGCAGATCGGCGACATCCTGCAGGCGCTTGGCGTTGCATTCACGTTTGACGTGGTGCCGGTTCTGCGCAAGGACAGCCTGCACATGGACGACCATGACCGGCAATCGATACGCAGCGCAATCGAACAGCAAGCGCACCGGCATGTGCTGGTCACGCACGGCACCGACACAATGGTCGAGACCGCGCATGCGTTGGCAAATCTCGCAGGCAAGGTCGTGGTGCTGACGGGTGCGCTCAATCCCGCCCTGTTCAAGGGCTCCGACGCGGTGTTCAACATCGGCTGTGCCGTCGGCGCGGTGCAGACCCTTTCTGATGGCGTCTACATCGCAATGAACGGTCGCATCTGGGATCCATCGCGTGTGCGCAAGAATCGCGATGCGAATCGATTCGAGGCCGCCGCACTCTGAGCGCCACGGCGCGCACAGGACGGCAGAAATCGGATACTTTCTTGCGCTGGCGATCGTCGCCATCAGGAGAAGGAAATGAAATCGGGAATGACGGTGGCGGCACTCGCCGCGGCACTGCTTTCGGCATGCTCGTCGATGACGACGCTCAACTCACCGCACGCGGGAACGCAACTGCTGGTCAAGGATCGGCACCTGACCCT
>JBDSFA010000426.1:0-1527 GCA_039919785.1 Dokdonella sp.
CTAGGAGCCTGGGCGGCAGAAACATCGCATAGTAAAATTGCTGCATGCCGACGACCTATCGCCCGTATCACCCAGATCAAACGTTTCTACTGCCACCATCTCCCTCGGAGTGGTTGCCAGAGGACCATTTCGCTTACTTCATTGCGGATGCAATCGACGCGCTGGATTTGAGCGCGTTTCATGCGCGTTACGAAGGTGACGGCCGACGCAATCAGCCTTTCGACCCCGCGATGATGGTAAAGCTCTTGGTATTTGGGTATTCAACCGGCGTGGTGTCGTCGCGGCAGATCGCCAAGCGGCTGGCTGAAGATGTGGCGTTTCGTGTGTTGGCAGCGGGCAATACGCCAGCGCACCGGACTGTGCGTGAGTTTCGCCAGTTGCATGGCGTCGAACTGACGCAGTTGTTTGTGCAAGTCGTTCGTGTCGCCGCCGAGGCGGGTTTGGTGAAGCTGGGTCGACTGGGTATTGACGGCACTAAGCTGCGAGCCAATGCGAGTCGACATAAGGCGATGAGCTACGGCCGGATGCAGACGGAAGAGGCGCGCCTGAAGGCGGAGATCGCTGACCTGCTTAAGCAGGCAGAAGCCACCGACGTGCGCGAGGATCAACAGTTCGGCAAGGATGCAACGGGTGACGAACTACCCGCAGAACTACGTCGACGTGAGACCCGATTGGCGACGATCCAGGCGGCCAAGGCACGACTTGAGGCCCGGCAACGTGAGTGGGATGCGGCAGCGGGCCGTCCGCCGGATAATGCCGATCCGCCGATCAAGAAGCGCGGTCCGAAGTTCAAGCGTCCGATGGGTACGCCACCCGATACTTCGCAGGACAACTTCACCGATCCTCAGAGCCGGATCATGAAGACAAACGAAGGGTTTCAGCAGTGTTACAACGCACAGGCCGCGGTCGATGAAGGCAGTATGTTGATCGTGGCCGCAGACCTCAACGCCTGTGCCGCCGATGTCGGCCAATTGCTGCCGATGGTGGAACAAGCCAAGACGAATCTGGGTGCCAGCCATGCCGTGGTGTTGGCCGATGCCGGCTACGCCAGCGAGAGCAATTTCGAAGCGCTCGAAGCGCGTCAGCAAGTGGCCTGTGTCGCCTTGGGGCGAGAGAGCAAACAGGGCCGCACGATCGATGCTGAGAAGCGCCCTGCCACGCAGCGCATGGCGGCGCATCTGGCCACCGACCAAGGCAAGCACGACTATCGACGGCGCAAGGTGATCCCCGAACCGGTATTCGGCTGGATCAAGCACGTCCTAGGCTTCCGACGCGTGTCGCGTCGTGGCGAACCTGCGGCGCGCGAGGAGTGGAATCTGGTTTGTCTGGCGATGAACCTGCGACGGATGCACCGGATGGGCTGGAAACCGGCGTAAACCGAGCACATAAAGGCAAGATCCCGACGTACGCGAATCCATCGATCGATTTCCATCGAATCCCATCAAGGAAGTCGCTGAAACGAAACGAGCCAATCAACGCAAAATCCCAACCAATTCATCCGCGTCGCTTCGCCCAATGCGCGGAAAA
>JBDSFA010000361.1:0-13962 GCA_039919785.1 Dokdonella sp.
CGCAAAGGCGTGGAAAGCATCGGAAATTCTGCGCTGAGCCAGGATTTTGAGTACCATGCGCCGCCTCATTGTAACTGCTTCGCCAGCGGGATTGGTCCCGCGGTCCGCGTTACAAGACGGCCCATGCGGCGCCAGCGTCGCAACTGGCGGATTTCTCCGCGGCCGACTCCCTATCGCCCGAGGAAACGCAGAAGATGGACAGTTCAAGCGTGCAAAGTCTGATCCAGCAGGGCATGCCAGAGGCGAAAGTCGAGGTTCATGGCCCCGATGGCGTGCATTTCGAGGCGCTGGTGGTCAGTCCGGCGTTTGCCGGCAAGCTGCCTTTGGCGCGCCATCGGATGGTTTACGCGACGCTCGGTGACCTCATGGGCGGCGCGATCCATGCGTTGTCCCTGCGCACGCTGACGCCGGAAGAAGCCGCGCGCGGCTGAACCCCACGTCAATGCGGCGCGCACGACGCGCACCGCACCGTTTTTCAACCCAGACAGGAAGTAGTGACAGGTCCATGGACGGCGGCAACAAGCGAGAAATGCGAGTGGCGAAGATCGTTATCAAAGGCGGGCAACCGCTCAACGGCGATGTGTGGATTTCCGGCGCCAAGAATGCGGTGCTGCCGATCCTGGCAGCAACCCTGCTGGCCGATGGCCCGGTCACGATCGGCAACGTGCCGCATCTGCATGACGTCACGACGACGATGGAACTGCTCGGCCAGATGGGCGTCGAGCTGGTCATCGACGAACGCATGAAGATTCACGTCGATCCGCGGCCGGCGAAGAACTATTTCGCGCCGTACGACCTGGTCAAGACGATGCGCGCATCGATCCTCGTGCTCGGTCCGCTGGTCGCGCGCTTCGGCGAGGCGATCGTATCCCTGCCCGGTGGTTGCGCGATCGGCTCGCGTCCGGTCGACCTGCATCTGCGTGGCCTGCAGGCGCTCGGCGCTGAAGTGTCCGTGGAAAACGGCTACATCAAGGCGAAGGCGAAGCGGCTCAAGGGTGCGCGCATCAACATGGATCTGGTCACTGTGACCGGTACCGAGAACCTGATGATGGCGGCGACGCTCGCCAAGGGCACCACGATCATCGAGAACGCGGCGCAGGAACCCGAAGTCATCGACCTCGCCAATTGTCTCAACGCGATGGGCGCGAAGATCGAAGGCGCCGGCACCGCGACGTTGGTCATCGAAGGGGTCGAGCGCCTCAACGGAACCACCTACGAAGTGCTGCCCGATCGCATCGAAACCGGCACTTTCCTCGTCGCCGGCG
Organism: Dokdonella sp.; assembly: GCA_039919785.1. GTDB lineage: Bacteria > Pseudomonadota > Gammaproteobacteria > Xanthomonadales > Rhodanobacteraceae > Dokdonella_A. The sequence goes on from JBDSFA010000361.1 coordinate 1,266, forward strand.
CGATCACTGGCGGCAAGGTGATGGCCAAGCGCACGCGTCCGAAGACGCTCGATGTCGTGCTGAGCAAGCTCGAAGACGCCGGCGCGCACATCAACACCGGCGAAGACTGGATCGAGATCGACATGCGTGGTCGCCGACCGAAGGCGGTCAACATCACGACCGCGCCGTATCCGGCGTTCCCGACCGACATGCAGGCGCAGTTCACCGCGCTCAACTGCGTCGCCGAAGGCGTCGGCATCATTACCGAGACCGTGTTCGAGAACCGCTTCATGCATGCGCATGAATTGCAGCGCCTTGGCGCCGACATCCAGCTCGAAGGCAACACCGCGATCATCAAGGGCGTCGCCAAGATGTCGGGTGCTCCGATGATGGCAACCGACCTGCGCGCGTCGGCATCACTGGTGCTCGCCGGCCTCGTTGCGGAAGGTGACACCACCGTCGACCGCATCTATCACATCGATCGTGGCTACGAGAACATCGAGGAGAAGCTCGGTGGACTCGGTGCGCATATCCGGCGTCTGCCGGCGTAGGGTTGGTTGCCAGGTTTCTGTGGAGGTGACTGTCTTAGCGCAGCCATCGGGATTTTCCATTCGGCGTGATCGCGCACCATGCCATTGAGTCGAATGAGCAACTTCAGCCGCGATGCTCTGGCGTGGACTTACACCGAGCGACACCATCCCCACCCAACCGTCCGGCCCTCAGGTACAGCCTTCGGGCGTTCATCGGTGCGCGGACCCGTGCTCCGCAAACGCACCTCTTCATCCCCTTGAAGGGGAGGGCTGAAGCATTTGTGGGCGCGGCTTCAGCCGCGATGCTCTTGTGGGCGCGGCTTCAGCCGCGATGCTCTTGATCGAACAGCATCGCGGATGAATCCGCTCCCACAACAGATGCCTCGCCGCTCGCGATCGGACGTTCCTTGCGGGAAGCCGGGGCATCGGATTGACATTCCGGCGTGTGCAGAAATGTCGCGGCCGCTGCAAGATTCGGTCGGAGCACATGTCTGTAGGAGCAACTGTCTGTGGAAGCGGCTTCAGCCGCGATGCTCTTCAAGGCAGCTCATCCTCGATCGGCACCGCCGGATCGTCGATTGGATGCGCCGGCCCTCTGCGTCTGCCTGCGGATGGACTTCTCCGTTGTGGATTGCAGTGGCCAAACGCTGACAGGCCGCCACAGCGCTCGCTGACGCGCTCGAACGCTCGTTGCCTGCGGACTGGGCAGGTCGCGATGGTATCCTTGCGCCATCGTTGATCGTTTACGGTAGAGGAATCACCCCATGGCACGCGGCATCAACAAGGTCATCCTGGTCGGCAATCTTGGCAACGACCCCGAAGTCAAATACACCGCCGGTGGCATGGCGATTTGCACCCTGAGCCTGGCCACCACCAGCGTGCGCAAGGACAAGGAAGGTCAGCAGGTCGAAAAGACCGAATGGCATCGCGTCAAGCTGTTCGGCAAGCTCGGTGAGATCGCCGGCGAATACCTGAAGAAGGGACGCCAGGCGTATATCGAGGGCCGCATCGAGTACGGCATGTACGAAAAGGACGGCGTCAAGCACTACACCACCGACATCATTGGCGACGAGATGCAGATGCTCGGCGGCGGTGAGGGAGGCGGTCGTGGTGAAGGCGGCGGCGGAGGAGGCGGAGGTGGTGGCGGCGGAGGTTACAGCCGCGAGCGCGGCGAACGCGCTGGCGCCGGTGCTCCTTCGCGCGGGCCGCAATCCGCGTCGCGTCCGTCGTCTGCACCGCCGCCGTCGGACAGTTTCGAGGACGACGATATTCCGTTCTAGAGCAAGGCGCGCGCGGATCGCCGGTGTCATCGTTTGCGGTCTCGACCCATTACCAGGAAGACGGTGCCCGTCATCGTCGCGGCCATTCTTCTTCCTGGAGCTCTCATGAACTTTTTCCGTTTGCACCGCGGCGCCCGACCGCCCGCTCGTTCGATGGCACTCGCCATCGCGATATTGACCTGCACGAGTGCAATTGCAGTCGCTACCGAGGCGGACGCTGCGCTGGCGGCGACGCCGCTCGCACAGGCGGCTGCGCGCCTGCAGTCCGACTATCGTCATCAGCAATGGCAGCGACTCAGCCAGCGTAGCGATCGCGATAGCCTGGTCGCGGCGGTCCTGCTCGGCATGGCCACCGAGTCGGACGCCAAGCCGCTGCGCGGCAATGTCGACACGGAGCAGCGCCTCGCGGCTGCATTCGGACAGGACCCGCTCGCCGCGTTCACGCTAGCGCTGGCCTGCGAGGTGCAGAGCGAACCCTGTGCGCATCCGGAGTACTACGACACGCTGGTGCGTATCGCAGGCGACAACGCCGTGCATTGGCTGCTACTGCCCAACGCTGCCACCCCCAGCGATGCGCAGCTGCACGCCGCCGCTTCCGCGGACCAGGCAGATTCACATCTTGCCGAGGTAATCGGCATCGTGCGCGCGGCGCTGGCCGATCAGCCCGCGCCTGCGTCATCCTCCGATGTCGATGCGCATGCGCTGGCCTCGCTCCTGCGCCGCAATGCGGTCGACCAGGTGCCGTTGCCGAAATTCGCTCCAACCGTCGTGCTGTGCAAGACGGCCGTTGGCGAGCGTCGCGCGGATTGCATCGAACTTGCGCATCACCTGATCGGCGATCGCAGTGGTGCGATCCTCACGAGCATGCTCGGCGGCGTGATTCTGCGTCGGCTTGCCAAGGGCACGCCGGACGACGCCGCTGCAAAAGAATCCCGGCGTAGCTATGTCTGGCTCAGCCAGCAGCTCGAGGCGAGCAAGGCGGCGTATCAGGAACAGTTGCAAAGCGAAGTCGTGGATCTGGGCGAGTGGGAAGCATGGCAGCGATGCGCAGAACGCCTCGGCGCATTGCGCGCGCCGCCGGCAGGTTGGATGCCGCAGAATCCAAATCTGTTGCTGTTGTCGGAAGATCGCCGTCCGGCAGCGCATTGAGGCAATTGGCGTGCATGCGATGATCCATTCATGGCGACGTTTCCGACCACGCGCTGGAGTCTGATCCAGGCCAACGACCGCAGCTCGGCTGAGGTCGCTGCGGCCTGGGGGGAGCTCGTGCGCGACTACCGGCCGGCGATTCTCGCGTTCTTCCGTCGTAGCCTTCTCGCGCGCGACGCAGACGATCTGACCCAGGAATTCCTGCTGCGTTCGATCAGCGACGGCTGGTGGTCGCGTGCCGATCCACAGGTCGGTTGCTTTCGTCATTTTCTGCTGGTGCTGTTGCGGCGATTCCTGGCGCAGCAGCGCGATGCCGGACATCGGCGTTTCGAGGTGTTCGATACGGCGGTGGTCGAAGCGGCGCTGGTCGAAGGCACGGATGCACAGACGCCGGAGCGCCAATTCGATCTGGAATTTGCGCTTTGCCTTGTGCGTATCGCACTCACCGAACTGCGCAGGGAGTATGAGCGCGATGGACGCAGTGATGTTTTCGATGCCTTGCAACCCTGGCTGTTGGAAGCGCCCGCGCATGGCGAGCTCGCTGTGCTCGGCGCGCGTTTGCAAGCGGCGCCGAATACGCTCGCGGTGCAACTGAAGCGATTGCGCACGCGCTTCCAGAAAGCAGTGCGCGCGGCGCTCGCCCAGTTGAGCGTTGATGCCGCACACGCCGAGGCGGATCTTACCGAGCTGCGCGCGGCGCTGGCAATGGGAGCAGACGCATGATCGCAGCCGATGAATCCGTGCACGTGTCGACCATTTCGCAGGCCGAGATCTGCATTGCTCGCCTGGGTCTGGCCGAGCTTGCCACGCCAGAGGCGATGCTGTGGGACGAGCTTGATCTCGATGATCCCGACGACCGCCGTTTCGGTGACTACGAATTGCTCGACCGCATCGGTCGTGGCGGCATGGGCGTCGTGTTTCGCGCGCACCAGCTCAGCCTCGCGCGCGAGGTCGCGCTGAAGTTCATCGTCGGTGGTCTGGCACACAAGGCGTCGGCCATCGAGCGGTTTTTTGCAGAAGCGCGTGCGGCTGCGCGTCTGCATCATCCGAATATCGTGTCCGTGTTCGAAGTTGGCTCAGTCGATGGCATGCATTTTTTTTCGATGCCGCTGCTGCGTGGGCAGACCTTGGCTGAACACATTGCGGCGACGCCGATGGCGCAGACGGACAGTGTCGACCTGTTGCTCAAACTCGGCGCGGCAGTTGAATACGCACACAGTCTCGGCTTGCTGCATCTGGATCTAAAGCCGGCGAACGTGCTGTTCGACGAACATGCGCAACCGTTGATTGGCGATTTTGGCTTGGCCAGACATGTGGATGTCGATGGCGGCGTCGATGCGCTGGAGATGTCCGGCACGCCGGACTACATGTCGCCGGAACAACGTACGCCCGGCGCACGTCTGGATGCACGCGCCGATGTTTACGCATTGGGTGCGATCCTGCACGAGCTGCTCGGCGCAGTTCCACCACGCGCGGCAGCCGATGCGCAGGCTGCGCTTCATGAGCGCATCCCGTCCTTGCGCCTGCGCGATAGCACGATCGCCAAGGATCTGGACGCGATCTGCCTGAAGTGCCTGCAGGCCGATCCGCAGCTGCGCTACACCAGCGTGCGCGAGTTCACCGCGGATCTCGCGCGCTATCGAGACGGCAACAGCGTCAGCGTGCGCCAGCAGCCCTGGCACGAGCGCGTCTGGCGAGATGTGCGTCGTCATCCCGCGCTCGCGTTGGCGACAGCCGTGGCGCTCGCGTCCATGCTGATCGGTCTCGCTTCGACGAGTTGGCAGTGGCAGCGCGCCGAGCGTGCACGCGCGCAGGCCGACCGCGAACAAGGCATCGCCAGCGCGCAATCGGAACGCATGCGCCAGCTCGCGGGTTTGATGGCGGCCGCGTTTCCCGCCGGCGATGCGGAACGCGATGAGCGCGACAGCAGCGCGAAGCATGCGGTCGCGTGGTTGAAACAGAATTTTTCCGGTGATGCAGCTGCGCAGCGCGCATTGCTGACGTCGTTCCGCGAAGCGCTGACCGCAGCCAGCAAGACGGATGTGGTGGCCACATTGCTGAGTGAGATCGTCGATCAGCTTGGCGAGGAATACCGCCAGGACCAGGTCGTGCGACTGGCCAAAAAGGGCGACCGCGACAGCCTGATCGCAGCCGCGTTGATCGGCATTCCACGCAGCATCGAGAGCACCTCCAGCGCCGTTCATGCAGCCGTATTGCAGCGGCTGGTCGACGATCACGCCGAAGATCCGTTCGCGCTGTATGTCGCCGCGCTCGCGTGTCACGTGCAACCGCAGCCGTGCGCGCATCCGGACTATTACGCACGCTTGATTGCGGCGTTCCCGGACAACGCGGTGCACTGGGTACTGCGACCGAAAGGTGCGAAGTCCTCCGATCAGACACTGGCGGAGATGATCAAGCATGCGGCGCAAGCAACGCACTTTGACGACTACCTCAGCGCTCGCGTCGGACTGTTGCGTACGGCTTTGCGGGATGAGCCGGCACCCGCGTCGATCCTGTTGCCGATGCAAGCCGTCATCGACGAAGGCGAGGTGGCTCCATCGTTGCGTCGCGATGCGGTCGACAGCGCGCCACTGCCGATGTTTGTCGACATCGTGCGCGCGTGCAAGCCGGACAGTTCGGCAATGCGCGAATTCGCCTTTCTGCGAAGTGCCTGCAGCGCATTCGCTGAAAAAGGCATGCGCTCATCCGACGCGACAATACTCTCGCGCATGATCAGTGGCGTCATCCTTCGACGGCTGTACAAGGGCACGCCGCTGGAGGCGGAAGCGAAGGAATACCGACTCCAATACGTATGGCTGAGCCAATTCGCGAGCAAGGCGCCGGGTACCGCCGAGCTGTTGCAGCAGGATCTGGTCGCGTTTGGCGAGTGGGAAGCCTGGCAGCGCCAGGCAGAGCGCGCAGGCGCGGCGCGCACGCCGCCACCCGGATGGGTGCCCGCAAACCCGGTGATGCTGATGTTGTCGGAGGAGCGGCCGGCGGTGCCGCTACACCACTGAACCCGGTGGTGCGAGCGCGCACGGGTGCGACTACGCAGACTCAGTGGCTGGCTTTGCGTTGCGTAGCCGCGAGCCACTCGGGCAAACGCTGCGCGAATACCGTCTGATCAAAGTGGCAATCGACGTGCCCGCAGTCCTGCGCAAAGAATTCCGCGCGTGGTGCAGCCGCCGCAAGGCCTTGACCCAGTGCGAACGGGATCACCTCGTCGCGGCGGCCGTGTTCGATGAAGATGGGACCCTTGAACTCGCGCACACGCGCGACGTTGTCATAAGGAAACCGCACAAGGAATGACGGCAACGCATACTGCCACGCGATGTCCGTGATCGAGGTGTAGGTCGACAGCAGGACGAGCGCCGCGACGTTGCGTCGTCGGGTCATGTCGGCGGCGGGGCCGCCACCGATCGAGTAGCCCATCGCGATCATGCGTTGGGGATCGACGTTGGATTGCCGTGCCAGCCAGTCCCAGGTCGCGTCCGCCGCTTCGCCGATGGCATCGAAGTCTGGTTCGCCGTCCGCGCCGCCGTAACCGGGGTACTCGAACTGCATCACTGCAAAACCCTGCTCGACCAGCGGTTGCACCAGTTCGAAGGAATTCTGCACGGTCTCGTAGTTGCCGTGCGCATACCAGATCGCGCTCGCCGGTTTCGTCCGATCGCGCGGAGGCCAGTACACCGCACGTGCGTTGCCGAACGCGACCGGGACTTCGATGAGGATCGCGCCGGCAGGCAGCGCCGTCCCGAACGCATGCGCAGGCGCGGAGGCCGCCGGAAACAGGATCGCAGCCTGCTTGCGGTACAGCGCGCCCGCATACAGGACGTAGGCCAGCAACAGCGCCAGCAGCAAGGCGATGCAGAATTTCTTCATGGGTTTTCAACAATCCTCGCCGCCTGAGCTGGCCACGCGCTATCACGGTAGCGCGACTGCGACGGGCACGGCCACTGCGGGAACGCACCCGCTGATTCGCCTTGGGCACACGCTGCCGCTACGATACGCGCGGTCCGCGCCAGCGGTCATTCGCTTCGGGAAACCTGCAACGCAATGAAAACCCTGCTTGTCACCGGTGGCGCCGGGTTTATCGGCGGTAATTTCGTGCTTGACGCGCTCGCGCAGGGCGGCGCGCGCATTGTCAACCTCGATCTGCTGACCTATGCCGGCAACCTCGACACGCTGGCTGCGGTCAGCGATCACCCGGACTACACGTTCGTGCACGGCGATATCGGCGATGCAGCCTGCGTCCAGCGCGTACTTGCCGAGCATCAGCCGACCGCGGTTGTGAATTTCGCGGCGGAATCGCATGTCGACCGTTCGATCGATGGTCCGGCCGCGTTCGTGCAGACCAATGTCGTCGGTACGCTGACCTTGCTGGAACACGCGCTTGCATACTGGCGCGCGCTTGCGATCGATCGCCAGGATGCGTTCCGCTTCCTGCATGTGTCGACCGACGAGGTCTATGGCTCGCTCGGTCCGGTCGGACGTTTCCGCGAGGATTCGCCCTACCAGCCGAACTCGCCGTATTCGGCGTCGAAGGCCGCATCCGATCATCTGGTGCGCGCCTTCCATCACACCTACGGCCTGCCGGTACTGACCACCAATTGTTCGAACAATTACGGACCGTACCAGTTCCCCGAGAAACTCATTCCGCTGGTGATCCAGAAGGCGCTCGCAGGCGAGGCATTGCCGGTGTACGGCGATGGCCGCAACGTGCGCGACTGGCTCTATGTCGGAGACCACTGCGCCGCGATCCGGCGCGTGCTTGAGATCGGTCGTGTTGGCGAGGTCTACAACGTAGGTGGCGACGCCGAGCGCGAGAACATCCAGGTGGTGAAGACGATCTGCGTGCTGCTCGACGAACGCCGCCCGTTAGCCGACGGACGCAAACGCGAATCGCTGATCAGCTTCGTCAAGGATCGCCCTGGTCACGATCGGCGCTATGCGATCGATGCGGGCAAGATCAAGAACGACCTTGGCTGGCGCCAGACCGAATCGTTCGAGTCGGGCCTTGCGCGTACGGTCGACTGGTATCTTTCGAATCAGGACTGGGCTGGACGCGTGCTCGATGGCAGTTACCGGATGGAACGCTTGGGCGGGGCGTGAACCAGGCAGATTGCGAACTGAGCGAATGTGGGAGCGGCGGAAGCCGCGATGCTGTGTAGCCCTCCCCTTGAAGGGGAGGGCGTTCAAGCAAGCGAGCAAGTTGGCACGGAACGACATGGCAACCCACAAAGGCATCATCCTCGCCGGCGGCTCCGGCACCCGGCTGTATCCGGTGACGCAGGCGATCAGCAAGCAGCTGCTGCCGGTGTACGACAAGCCGATGATCTATTACCCGCTGTCGACGCTGATGCTCGCAGGCATCCGCGACGTGCTCGTGATCAATACGCCGCATGAGCAGGCCTTGTTCCAGCGTCTGCTCGGTGATGGTTCGCAGTGGGGTATTTCGATCCGTTACGCGGTGCAGCCGTCGCCGGATGGTCTGGCGCAGGCGTTTGTCATCGGGCGCGAATTCATAGCGAACCAGCCGAGCTGCCTCGTGCTCGGCGACAACATCTTCTATGGCCATGGCTTCACCGAGACGCTTGCGCGCGCTGCCGAGCGGGAACATGGCGCGACCGTGTTTGGCTACTGGGTGCGCGATCCCGAACGCTATGGCGTGGCCGAATTTGATCAGGCCGGACGCGTGATCGGGCTGGAGGAAAAGCCTGCGCAACCGCGATCGAGTTGGGCCGTCACCGGTCTGTATTTCTACGATGCGAAGGTGTGCGACTACGCCGCCGCATTGAAGCCGTCGCCGCGTGGCGAGCTGGAAATCACTGATCTCAATCGCTGTTACCTCGATGCCGGCAACTTGATGCTGGAAAAACTCGGTCGCGGATATGCATGGCTCGACACCGGCACGCATGAGTCACTCGTCGAAGCGTCGAATTACGTCGAGACGATCGAGCGTCGCCAGGGCCTGAAAGTCTGTTGCCCCGAAGAGATCGCGTTTCAGCACGGCTGGATCGATGCCGAGCAGGTGCTGCGCCTTGCTGCGCCGCTGGCGAAGAATGGCTATGGCCAGTATCTGCTGAGTCTGGTGAAGCAGGGCCGCGGGTCGTGAAGATCATCCGTACCGATCTGCCGGGCTGCGTCGTGATCGAACCCGCGGTGCACGGCGACGCACGCGGATATTTCTACGAAAGCTTCAACAAACAGCGCTTTTTCGACGCCGGCCTGGACGTGAGCTTCGTGCAGGCGAATGTCTCACGCTCGGCGCAAGGCGTACTGCGCGGCCTGCACTATCAATGGCCCAACCCGCAGGGCAAGCTGGTGTCGGTGCTCGAAGGCGAGGTCTACGACGTCGCCGTCGATATCCGCGTTGGATCGCCGACCTATGGCCGCTGGGCCGCGGCAATGCTGTCCGCGGACAACAAGCGCCATTTCTGGATACCGGAAGGTTTCGCGCACGGCTTCGCCGTGCTGTCGAAAAACGCGACCTTCGTCTACCAATGCACGGCGGCGTACGACCGCGCCTCCGATTCCAGCATCCGCTGGAACGATGCTGCGCTCGCGATCGACTGGCCGATCGCCGAGCCCTCGCTGTCGGACAAGGACCAGCGCGCGCCGTTTCTGGCTGATGTGCCACGCGACAAGCTTCCGACGTATCCATGAACCATCGCTGCGCTCGTGGGCTCCTGGTGGGAGCGGCGGAAGCCGCGATGCTCTTGCGCCACGCACGCGACTCCCTGCCATTGATGGGTAGAGCATCGCGCCTGCCGGCGCTCCCGCAACCTGTGCGCGGACTCGCATGAGAATCCTCCTGCTAGGCGCAAACGGACAGGTCGGTTTTGAACTGCAGCGTTCGCTCGCGCGGCTCGGCGAAGTGATTCCAGCCACGCGCAACGGCGAACTCGCGAACGGCAGACCGTGCCTGCGCGCGGACCTTTCCGAACCGGTGTCCTTGGCGCAGGCGATGGAAGTGGCGAATGCAGATGTCATCGTCAATGCCGCCGCGTATACGGCAGTCGATCGCGCCGAGGAAGAGCCTGGTCTTGCCGATCGCATTAATCATCTTGCATTGGCGCAGATCGGCAGCTGGGGCGCACGGCATGACGCGCTCGTCCTGCACTATTCGACCGATTACGTCTTCGATGGCAGCGCGAGTCGGCCGTATCGCGAGGGCGACGCAACCGCACCGCATGGCGCGTATGGACGCAGCAAGCTCGCTGGCGAAGAAGCGTTGCGCGGAAGCGGTGCGGCCTACATGATTTTCCGCACCGCATGGGTCTATGCAGCGCGCGGCGGCAATTTCCTGCGCACGATGCTGCGTCTGGGTGCCGAACGCGAGGAGCTGCGCATCGTCGCCGACCAGGTGGGAGCGCCCACGCCGGCGGGCTGGATTGCCGACGCCACGGCAGCGGCGCTGCTGCGTTGGCGCGATACGCATGCCTCGTCGACGCGCTCGCTGGATGGCGTCTACCACCTCGTTGCAGGCGGCCAGTGCACCTGGTTCGAGTTCGCGGAGGCGATTTTCCGCGAGGCCTCGTCGCGTGGCCTGATCGCCCGCGTTCCCCGCGTGGTGCCGATCGCCACGGCCGACTATCCGACCCCGGCGCGGCGACCGGCCTACTCCGTGCTCGACTGCGGCCGGCTCGAAAGCGTGTTCGGGCTACAATTGGGGGGTTGGCCGAAAGGCTTGAGCGCGGTGTTGGGGGAGATCGCGCGTAACACCATCCCCACCCAACCCTCCCCTTGAAGGGGAGGACTTGAAGCGGCGCCTTCGCGACCGCGGAGTTTCGATGATGCTTGTACCTGTGATTCTTTCCGGCGGTGCCGGTACGCGTCTCTGGCCGGTATCGCGCAGCGCGTACCCGAAACCGTTCATGCGCATGGGCGACGGCGAGTCGCTGCTGAAGAAGACGCTTGATCGTGCCCTTCGTTGCGCCGACGGCGGTCAGGTGCTGACAGTGACCGGTCGCGACTACTACTTCCTGACCCGCGACGAGTACACGCAGCATGCGGGCGCGGATCTGGACAAACTGCCGTTCCTGCTGGAGCCAGCCGGCCGCAACACCGCGCCCGCGGTCGTGCTCGCTGCGCTGCATGCGCGCGATCGTGTCGGCGCGGATGCGGTGCTGCTGATCCTGCCCGCCGATCACCTGATCCGCGACATCGACGCGTTCCTCGCCGATGCACAGCGTGCTGCCGCGCTCGCCAACGACGGCTGGCTGGTCACGTTCGGCATCCGCCCGACGCATCCGGAAACCGGCTTTGGTTACATCCGCATGGGTGAGGCGATTGCAGCGCGCGAAGGCCGTCAGGTTGCGGCGTTTGTAGAGAAGCCCAGCATGCAGACCGCGGAAAGTTATGTCGCATCCGGCGACTACGTGTGGAACTCTGGCATGTTCTGCTTCCGCGCCGACGCCTTGCTCGATGTCGCCGCGCAGACCTGTCCCGATGTGCTGAAAGCGGCCGAGGCTTGCCATGCGCACGCGATCAACCATGAAAGTCCGATCGAATTCCATCGCGAGGCGTTTCTTGCGCAGCCGGACATCTCGATCGACTACGCGATCATGGAGCGCGCACCGAAAGTCGCCGTGGTGCCCGCAACGTTCGACTGGAGCGACATTGGTTCGTGGAAGGCGATGAGCGACCTTGACGAAGCCGACGGCGATGGCAACCGCGTGCGCGGCCAGGCGATCGTGGTCGAAAGCGAGAACTGCTATATCCAGTCCGACACGCGCATGGTTGCTGCGGTCGGCGTCAGGGACCTGGTCATCGTCGATACCTGCGATGCGGTGCTGGTCTCGCATCGCGAGCGCGCGCAGCAGGTGAAACTGGTGGTCGAGCGCCTGCGCGCGACCAATCATTCGGCGGCGAGCGTGCACCAGACCGTGCATCGACCGTGGGGCAGCTACACCATTCTCGAGGACGCAAACGACTGCAAGGTCAAGCGTTTGACCGTCAAGCCAGGTCATGTGCTTTCGCTGCAATTGCACCATCGCCGCAGCGAACACTGGACCGTGGTCGAAGGCACCGCCAAGGTGCGTATCGGCGAAGAGGAATTTCTGCTCGAGCGCAACGAATCGGCCTATATCCCGATGAATACCGTGCACCGCCTCGAAAATCCGACAGCCGCGGACATCCATCTGATCGAAGTGCAATGCGGCGATTATTTCGGCGAGGACGATATCGTTCGGCTGGAGGATCGTTACGGTCGCGTCAACGCGAAAACCTGAGCGTCGCGTCGCGATTGCCAGCTGCAAGCGCCCATCCAAAAAGGAGATTTCCGATGTTGCCGTTGCGCTGGACACCATGGATTCTGACCGCCGCTGTTGCAGGCGCCGCAATGTCGCCTGCACACGCCGAAGTGCCGCTCGCCGATTTCGCACGGCACGAGCAGTTTCGCAATGTGAAGATCTCGCCGAACGGCGACTACCTCGCGGCCAATGTCGTTGTCGATGGCAAGGCCGTGCTTTCGCTGATTCGGCTCGCCGACATGAAGGGCGTCAATGTGCGCCCGCGTGACACGCGCGAACTTGCCAGCTTCTGGTGGGTCGCGCCTGACCGTGTCATGTATACGATCGGCGAACGCGATGGTGCGCTGGAGGTGCCTGCGCAAACTGGTGAACTGTACGCGGTGAACGCAGACGGCACCGGCGATGGCGTGTTGTTCGGTTTCCGCGTTGGCAATCAGGGAGCAACGCATATCCAGCATGCGACCAGCCGGCGCGCGTATGCGACGCTGATTGATCCGCTGCGCGA
>JBDSFA010000404.1:0-7999 GCA_039919785.1 Dokdonella sp.
CGGAATCGCTATCGTCGCAGCGCCATTCGTTCTCGACATCCGCACTGGCTGGATTGTCGCGTCGCTGCTGCATTGCGTGACTGGTTTCGGACCATGCACGCATCAACTCCGACCACTTCCATTTCGCAAGAGTCTCACTGCCGAGCGAGAGCTTCACGCGCATGCGCGCATTTGGCTTTGCAATGCAGTGGGCAATGTCGGCGACGCCGTGCGCTGCGAGCAGCACGCGAAACGCCTCGCGATCGCTTGCGCGCACCTGCACGAGTGCGCCGAGCTCTTCGTTGAACAGCGCAGACAGCGTGCTCTCGCCCCAACCGGCCAGTTGCACATCCAGACCACAATGACCGGCCAATGCCATTTCGATCAAGGCGACGATCGTGCCGCCATCGCTGCGGTCGTGGTAGGCGAGCAACACCCCTTGCGCATTCGCTGCCTGGACTGCGGCGAAGAACTGCGCGAATTGCGCTGCGTCGTCCAGATGCGGTGGTTCGCCGCCACCGCGATCGAACGCCTGCATCAAGGCGCTACCGCCAAGGCGGCATTTGCCTGCGCCAAGGTCGAGCAGCCAGATTTCGCTTTCGCCCTGGTCGAGTACGATCTGCGGCGTCAACGCCTGGCGCACATCGAGCGAGCGCGCAAACGCGGTGACGATCAATGACACCGGCGACACCGTGCGCTGCTCGCCGTTCGCGTCCTGCCAGCGCGTCTGCATCGACAACGAATCCTTGCCGACCGGGATCGACACGCCGAGCGCGGGGCACAGCTCCATGCCGACCGCATGCACGGCGTCGTACAGCGCTGCGTCTTCGCCTTCGTGGCCGATCGCCGCCATCCAGTTCGCTGATAGGCGTACCTCGCTGAGGACTACCGGCGCTGCAGCAAGATTCGTCAGCGCCTCGCCCACCGCCATGCGTGCACTGGCTGCGGCGTCGAGCAACGCGAGCGGCGTGCGCTCGCCCATTGCCATCGCTTCACCCGAGTAGCCATCAAAATCCGACAACATGACGGCGCAGTCCGCCACCGGCACTTGCCATGGGCCAACCATTGGATCGCGCGAGCACAAGCCGCCGACGGTGCGATCGCCGATCGTGACGAGAAAGGATTTGCTGCCGACGGACGGAACGCGCAGGACTCGCTCGATCGCGCGATCGAGCGCAATGCCTCCGATATCCGGCACGATCTCGATGTGTGGATTGTGCCTGTGCGCATCGCGCTGCATGCGCGGCGGCTTGCCGAACAGCACATCGAGCGGAAGATCGATCGGCGAGTGCCGCGAATCGGGAATCGGGAATCGGAAGTCGGAAACGCAAAGGCGGCGCTCCGCCGTAGCGTGGCCGACTACCGCAAACGGGCAGCGCTCGCGCGCGCACAACGCCTCGAACAGCGCCACCGATTCCGGGCGCAGGCCGATCACGTAGCGCTCCTGCGACTCATTGCACCAGATCTGCATCGGCGACAATTGCGGGTCGTCGCAGGGAATTTTGCGCAAGTCGATGCATCCACCGACGCCGGAGTCGTTGAGGATCTCCGGGATCGCGTTGGACAAACCGCCTGCACCGACGTCATGGATCGAGACGATCGGATTGTCCGCACCACGCGCCCAGCACGCATCGATGACTTCCTGGCAGCGGCGTTCCATTTCGGGGTTGTCCCGCTGCACCGAGGCAAAGTCCAGTTGCGCCGAACTCGCGCCGGCCGCCATTGACGAAGCCGCGCCGCCGCCGAGACCGATCAGCATCGCCGGACCGCCGAGCACGATGACGGCATCGCCGTCACGAAGAATCTGCTTTTGAACATCCGACGCGCGCAGGCTGGCGAGGCCGCCCGCAATCATGATCGGCTTGTCGTAGCCGCTGCGTACGGCAGGCGTCGCGCCACTTTGCTCGAACGCACGGAAGTACCCGCCGAGGCAGGGTCGGCCGAATTCGTTGTTGAACGCGGCGCCGCCGAGCGGACCATCGCGCATGATCTCGAACGCGCTGGCAAAGCGAGGTGGCAGCGGACGCTCCGATTCCCACGGCCGCGGCAGGCCCGGGATGCGCAAATGCGAAACCGTGAAACCGACCAGGCCGGCTTTCGGCTTGCCGCCGCGACCGGTCGCGCCCTCGTCACGGATTTCGCCGCCGGAACCGGTGGCAGCGCCGGCATACGGTGAAATCGCAGTCGGATGGTTGTGCGTCTCGACCTTGATCGCGTATGGCACGTCTTCCGCATGCGCGCGGAACGTACCGTCATGTGTGTCGGCGAAGAAACGGTGCGCGGTATTGCCGGCGATCACAGCGGCGTTGTCGTGATAGGCCGATAGCGTATGCGCGGGCGCCATTTCGTGCGTGTGCTTGATCATCGCAAACAGCGAACGCGGCTGCGCCACGCCATCGACGCTGAACGATGCGTTGAATATCTTGTGCCGGCAATGTTCCGAGTTGGCTTGCGCGAACATCATCAGTTCAGCGTCGCTCGGATCACGATCAAGCTCGCCATAGCGTTCGGCAAGGTAGACGATCTCGTCCGCTGCGAGGGCAAGACCGAGCCGCGTGTTCGCATCGTTGAGCGCCGCGAGCGCGTCAGTGCCCAGCGGAATGCGATCGAGCGGCACCGGCGCGCCGCCATCGAACAGATGTGCCGAGTCTTCCAGCGACGCGATCACCGACTGCGTCATCGGATCGTGCAGGGCGCCGACCATCAGAGCGTGCACGTCGCTGTTGGCTGGGGGCATGCCGTCGATGTCGAGGGCGAGACCGCGCTCGATCCGATGCACCGCAAAGCCGCAGCCGGTCAGTATGTCGGTCGCCTTGCTCGACCAAGGCGAGCGCGTGCCGAGGCGCGGCACGATCCATAACGTCGCCGCGCGTGGCGCACTGGTTTGCGCTTCGATCACGGTGCACAGATGCGCCAGGTCGAGGGATGCGTCAGGCATCGGATCGACGAAGTAAACATGGCGCGCCGCGCGCAGCGACGCGCCGGGCGCAAGGCGCGTCAGTTCGGCGTTAAGGCGGTCGATGCGGAACGGGGAAAGCGCAGGCAGGCCGTCGAGGGCAATCATGGCGCGGGCGGCGATAAAGGGCAGCCTCTAATGATAGCGGATACGTCCGCGCGCGGTGGTCGGCAAGGCGCGGAAACGACAACGCCCGGCGCAAGCCAGGCGTTTCGCAGAGGCAGACTCTGCAGGATCAGTTCGTCGCAGCCACGTTCTGCTTGGCGAGGGCTTCCAGTCGCGTGAGCATCTGATCCGGTGGCACATAACCACCGAGTTTGGTGCCGTCAGGCGCATAGACAGCCGGCGTTCCGTCAACACCCACCTGACCGCCCAGCGTGAACTGCTCAGCGACCGGGTTGTCGCACTTGAGCTGCGCCGGCGTCCCACCCGCTTTTGCAGCCGTGAACGCCGCATTGCGATCCTTGGCGCACCACACGGAAACCGCCTTGTCGTACGAAGGCGAATTGATGCCGCTGCGCGGAAAAAACAGGTAGTCGACTTCGATACCGGCCTTGTTGTAGTCGGCGATCTGCGAATGCATCTTGCGACAGTAGCCACAATCGAGGTCGGTAAACACCGTGACCTTGTATTTCGGTTTGCCGGCCGGCGCGAACACGATGCGCTTGCTCGCTGGCACCGCGTCTACCTTCAGCTTGGTCTTGACCGCGAGGCGCGCTGCGGTCAGGTCGCGCTTGCTCGGGCTATCGAACAGCGTGCCCTGCATCAGGTACTTGCCGTCATCGCTGACGTAGATCACCTGGCTGCCGACGATCACCTGGCGAAAACCAGGGAGCGGCGCAGCCTCGATCGCATCGGGGTTGGCCTGCGGCACGAGGTCATGCAACACCTTGCGCGCAGCAGCATCGGCGTCCGATTCAGCCGCCTGAGCGATCGAGCCTGCCAATCCGGCCGCGCTCACGAGCGCGAACGCAATGGCAATGCCGCGGGCTGGGCTGCGACGGGCACCGCGAACGGCGCCAGACAGTCGTGTGACGGGCTGAGTAGAAATCATCACAAACATCCTCAATTCTTGGCTGCGTTGGCGGCAGCCAGACGATCAAGCTCGGCGGCGAGCTGATCCGGTGACATCGCGATTTGCGACGTGATCATGCTGCCGTCATCGGCAAGGATCGTCGGCGTGCCGCTGATACCGAGCGACTGTGCAAGCTGGGTGAGTTCCGGCACCGGATTCGGGCAGGTTGCGTTGCCCGGATCCTGCCCTGCCATCGCCGCGGTGAATGCATTGGCGCGATCCTTCGAACACCACACGGCCTCGGCCTTCTTGTCGGCGCCGGGGTGGATCGTCAAAGGGTAGAACAGGTAGTCGACCGTGATGCCCTTGGCATTGTACTGGGCGACCTGCTCGTGGAAGCGGCGGCAGAACGGACAATCGACATCGGTGAATACAGTCACCGTATGCTTGCTCGCGACCGGCGACTTCGGCGAAAACTCGATGCGCTTGTCGGGGCCGATCTTTGCAAGCGCATCCTTGCGAGCCTTCGCACGCGAAACCTGGGTCAGGTCGCGTTTGTTCACCGCGTCGAACGCGCTGCCGACCAGGACGTAACGCGCGTCCTTGCTCACGTAGACGAATTCACCACCAACGATCGCTTCGTAGAAGCCGGGAACCGGCGATTCCTGCGCCGCGTCGACCTTCACCTTCGGCGCGATCGTCGACATCGCCTGGCGCACGGTTTCCTCCGGCGTTGCGGCAAACGTATTGGCGGCGAGCAGCAAGCCGAGGACGAAAAGGGGGAATTGCATGGAGGACCTCGCTGGCGAAATATCGGGAAGTAGACCGGACACCTGCGGTGGATCTTGCACCGCATGGGCTTTCACGTCGGCTTGTAGACCGCGCGCGATCGGACTTTGTTCCCTGAATGGACCGAACATTGTCGCACGCAAAGTCGGTGCGTGAAAGTGAAAGGAGTCGCGATGCTCCCCTGCTAAATGGGGGTGCTCATGGCCCTGTTCAACGCTTGGCGGCAGAAGCGCCCATCGCTGGCGCTCGCTGCGCGAGCGGACGCTGTTGCCAGGTTCGCCCTTCCGGGCCTCACCAAGCAACCCGCCGGGTGGCTGATCCGATGCCCCTCACCGCGCAGTTGCCAGTCCAGTTGCGGACAGCCCCACTTCGGGTGCGCCTTGGCCAATTCCCGCAAGCGGACTTCGATCGTCGTGTCGATGACAACACCTCCCTTGCATCAGCCAGCCGATCAGGATGGAAGGTGAGGTGGGCGGACGCTTACGCCGTAAGTGACCCCTGTTTATATAAACCTGACCCCTATTCCGCCGACCCCTATTCCGATTCATCACTATTCATCACTGGAAGCCCGCGTTGCAGAGCTTCCAGCTGATGTTCGGCGAAGCGCGCGTTCCGCTGCACGCGCTTTGACTTTTGGCAGTTACACAGTTCGTTTGACAGACCCCCGCTCTCGCCCTACCGGACTCAGTCGGACTTCGTTTTTTGCAGATACGAAAAGCCATCAGCCGGCGCGACCGCTTCGTTTGACCTGGGAATAACTACGGCACCAGCCATTATTTGGCTAGTAAGACCCTTCTCTACCACATCGAGCTTGTGCGCCCAAAACACCACGAGATCACACTTTCCAACGAGCTCACTCAGATTGGCTACGTGGTCGGCCAAGTCAATTCGTTGCACGTAATCTTTGCCCGGCTCAAGGAGTATTTCGTTATGTCCAGGGTCGTCGACGATGTATCTCTTCTTCGGTGGCGGACAAGCGTAGAAAGGTTCAACATCAAAACGTGAGAACGACTCCACTTCAAAATGTACTGAGTACGCTATTCGGTTACCCGGAACCGAAGAACTGCCCACCTTGATAGCCTGGGTCCCCGTATATGTCATGTGGAATTCGAGGCTAGGCAAGCTGTGATTATCAAAAACTGGGACGACGTGCATGCGAATCGTTCCAACGCTATCGGCTGGCTGACTTACAGCGGTGCCAGACAGGGCAAGCAAGCAAGTAAGGAATAGTGGCTTCATGGTTCAATGGGCTAGTGTGCAGGCGCTTTCATTCGCGGCACAGGCAGCTTGTTCTTTCTTTACCTGTTCGAGCACTCGGTCTTTGCAGCGTCCCGGAATCGTTATCAAACAATCGATCTCGCACTGCATGCCATGAGTTTCGAATTGCTGATGCTGTGCTGGGGTAACGTCGAAGTGAATCAAGTGCCCATCATTCTTTGGGTCGGAACATATTTGCTGCACCTGCGGCAGCTTACACATGTCATCTGAATGACATTGCTCGTGGGCTTGCAGGCATTGCGAAACGCCGGACGTATCGCCGCTGTAGTCTCCGCCCGTTTTGATAACCAATGTCCCATTCGAACGCGTAACGGTGTTCTGCTCGCTCAGCCCAAATGGATCAATGAAGCTCAGTGGATTACCACGAACATAGGCGTACTCGTTCAGCCCAGCACTTAGCCCCATCGGATCTTCGCTGATGAATCGTTTCAGGTTCGGGCTGTAGTAACGAGCGCGGTAGTAGTACAGCCCCGTCCCATCGTTCTCCCGCCCAGTATATTGATACGGATTCGTACTCGCCCCTGTCGCACTAACCTCTCCATACGGCTCGTAAGCATAAGTCTGCTGGACCGAGCCGCTCGCGTCGGTCAGCGCAACCGTACTTCCGAGCGCATCCGTAAGGAAGTATTCCTTGCTCGCTCCATCCGTCTGTTCATAGCGTTCGTCTATCCCGAGCCCGCTGAGGATCGAGCTCAATGTAGCCGCGCCTATCGCAGGCGCCCGTGTTTCCTGCACTGAATTTTGTCCATCGTACAGGAAGGTCGTGACGGTGCCACCAATTGTCTTGCTGATGCGCCGACCGAGCGGATCGTATTGGAAACTCGCAATGGTGCTGCCACCCTGCTTCATCTGCACCAGTCGATGGCGAGCATCGAACGTATACGACGTCGCGACCGGCGAGGTGGCGTTGTTGACGGCCGGATCGCCATTGCTGTCGTAAGCGAGACTGAGGCCATTCAGCAGCGTCTGACGGTTGTTCAGATCGAAGACGCTGGTGCCGATGGTTGCCGCTGGCAGCAGGCTGTCGGCGAAGCCGCCAGTCTGACTGGTTCGCCTGCCGGCCCACTAAGCAACCCGGCCCTGCGCATCCTGCTTCGGGCGTTCGTCGCCGCACGCGATGCCTGATGGCCTCGACACGTGGCCGATGCTCGCTTCGCTCGCAGCTGTTGCTAGGCTCGCGCATCCTGCGCTCACCAAGCAACCCGGCCCTCGGCATCCTGCCTCGGGCGTTCATCAGCGCAACCGATGCCCGATGTTCGCGCTGGCGCTCGCTGCGCGAGCGGACGCTGTTGCTAAGTTCGCCCTTCCGGGCCTCACTAAGCAACCCGGCCCTGCACATCCTGCTTCGGGCATTCGTCGCCGCACGCGATGCCTGATGGCATCGGTTAATCGCGCTGATTCACCCCCTCGGGTGGTGTTGTTGGTGCAGACGCTTGAGCCCTTCTTTCGCGACCAGCGTGTAGATCTGCGTCGTCGACAACGAGCTGTGACCGAGCATGAGCTGCAGCGCACGCAGGTCGGCGCCGTGATTGAGCAAGTGTGTTGCAAACGAATGACGCAGTACATGCGGGGAAATGCGCGCGGGCGAGATGCCGGCCGTCAAAGCGTGCTTCTTCACCAGCATCCAGAACATCTGGCGGGTCATCGCAGCGCGTCGGTTGCTGACAAACAACGCATCGCTTCGCCCTCCCTTCAACAGCGCCGGTCGTGCGTCGCCCACGTAGCGGGTCAGCCAGTGCGCAGCCTCATCACCGAGCGGCACCAGTCGCTCCTTGCCACCCTTGCCGATCACACGCAGCACGCCTTGGCGAAGATTCACCTGCGCGGCCGTGATGCCGACGAGCTCGCTGACACGCAAGCCGGTTGCATACATCAGTTCCAGCATCGCGCGATCACGTTGCCCGAGGGGCGTATCCGGCGGCGCGCGCAGCAACGCTTCGATTTCGGTTTCGGACAGGGCTTTGGGCAGGCTGCGTGGCAAT
>JBDSFA010000082.1:0-3317 GCA_039919785.1 Dokdonella sp.
TAGACCAACGCGTCCTTGAGCGCTTTGCCGGCCTTGAACGCAGGTACTTTCGAGGCTTTGATCTTGATCGCCTCACCGGTGCGAGGATTGCGTCCCGTACGCGCGGCGCGCTTGCGCACGACGAAGGTTCCGAAACCTACCAGGGAGATGGAGTCACCGGTCTTCAGCGTCTTCTTGACGACCTTGAACATTCCTTCGACAGCACGCTCCGCATCGGCCTTGGTCAATCCGGAGGCATCAGCAATCGCTGTGACAAATTCGCCTTTATTCATTTAAGACTCCCGCTCGGAGCTGACGCTCCGCAAAGAATTTGATCGAGTCGGGGCACGCATATCCGAAGGATGTTTCACCTGGAGTTCGCCTGCCTCGTTACCCCGCAATCGCCCGGACAACGGCGTCATCTTGGATCGCGGCGCGCTCTTTATACCAGTGCGTATGGGGGGGCGCAACACAAGGCGCAGCGCGCTTTGCGGGGGTTTTATCCGGATGACCGTCGAATCTGTTGCGCGACTGCCCTTGACACTTCAAAACAATTATCCCGGACGACGAACCACGCATGCCGCACGCAGAGTCTCACGCGATGGATTTCGTCCACCATGTACGGGCCATCGCCTCCTATCTCGCGCGAGTTGCGCCGCGGCGCGACTCGCGGGTCAACGCGCCCCTAGTGCGGTCGCACAGCGGATTCGACCGCATGGTCATCGCGCGCACGCGTTGCATCGCCTTCTACGCGCGCTGCGGGAGTCAACGGGCGCTCCAGCGCCAGATCAAGGACTTCGTCGATCCAGCGCACCGGATGGATGTCCAGAGACTCGGTCACGTTCTTCGGGATATCAACCAGGTCCTTGCGGTTGTCTTCTGGGATGATCACCGTCGTGATGCCGCCGCGATGAGCTGCCAGCAACTTTTCCTTGAGCCCGCCAATCGGCAGCACGCGGCCCCGCAAGGTGATCTCGCCTGTCATTGCCACTTCCGATCGCACCGGCACCTTGGTCAGTACCGAGACCAGTGCCGTGCACATCGCGATGCCCGCACTCGGGCCGTCTTTCGGCGTCGCGCCCTCGGGCACATGGACATGCACGTCGAGCTTCTGGTGGAAATCGGGGTCGATGCCGAAGCGTTCCGCGCGTGCGCGCACGACGCTCAGCGCCGCCTGGATCGACTCCTGCATCACATCGCCAAGCCGTCCGGTATGGATCAGCTTGCCCTTGCCCGGAACCACCGTTGCTTCGATGCTGAGCAGGTCGCCACCAACCTCGGTCCACGCCAGCCCGGTGACCAATCCAACTTCGTTCTGCTGCTCCGCGCGGCCATAGGTGAACTTGCGCACGCCGAGATAATCGTCCAGATTCTTCGCGTTGACCGTGATCTTCGCGCGCTTGCGCTCGGCCGTTGCCTTGCCCTTTTTCGCTGCCTTCGCAGCAGCGAGGCTGATTTCCTTGACCACCTTGCGGCAGATCTTCGAGATTTCACGCTCGAGACTGCGCACGCCCGATTCGCGGGTGTAGTAGCGGATCACATCACGGATCGCGTCCTCGGCAACCTGCAGCTCACCTACCTTGAGGCCGTTAGCCTTGAGCTGCTTGGGAACCAGATAGCGCAGTGCGATATTCGCCTTTTCCTCTTCTGTATAGCCAGGAATGCGGATGACTTCCATGCGGTCCGCAAGTGCGGGCGGGATGTTCAGCGAGTTCGCTGTCGCAATCCACATTACTTCCGAAAGATCGACATCGACCTCCAGATAGTGATCGTTGAAGGTGTGGTTCTGCTCGGGATCGAGCACTTCAAGCAGGGCCGCCGACGGATCGCCGCGGAAGTCCATCGACATCTTGTCGATCTCGTCGAGCACGAACAATGGATTGCGCGTGCCGGCCTTGGTCAGGTTCTGGATGATGCGCCCCGGCATTGACCCAATGTACGTGCGCCGGTGACCGCGGATTTCCGCTTCGTCACGCACGCCGCCCAACGACATCCGAATGAACTTGCGATTGGTTGCTTTTGCAATCGACTGACCCAGTGACGTCTTGCCCACGCCGGGTGGTCCGACGAGGCAGAGGATCGGCCCCTTCATCTTGTTGACGCGCTGCTGCACGGCAAGGTATTCGAGGATGCGCTCCTTGACCTTCTCCAGACCGAAATGATCGGCGTCGAGCACTTCCTGCGCACGCTGCAGGTCGCGGCGCACCTTGGTCTTCTTCTTCCACGGCACGCCAAGCAGACAGTCGATGTAGTTGCGCACGACCGTTGCTTCGGCTGACATCGGCGACATCTGCTTGAGCTTGTTGAGCTCCGCGCGCGCCTTCGTTTCGATCGGCTTCGGCATGCCGGCAGCGGAAATCTTGCGCGCGAGATCCTCCAGTTCGTTAGGCGTCTCGTCGCTGTCGCCGAGCTCCTTCTGGATCGCCTTCATCTGTTCGTTGAGGTAGTACTCGCGCTGGCTCTTCTCCATCTGCGTCTTCACGCGACCGCGGATGCGCTTCTCGATCTGCTGCACGTCGATCTCGCCATCGACCATGCCGACCAGAAGTTCCTGTCGATCGGCGACGTCGACCGTCTCCAGCACACGCTGCTTCTCGGCAACACGCACGGCGATATGTGAAGCGATAGTGTCGGCAAGCCGCGAGGGATCCTCGATGCCGGCGAGGGTCGCCATCAGCTCTGGCGGAATCTTGCGCGACAGCTTGACCAGTTGTTCGAACAGGCTGGTGAGCTGGCGACCGATCACGTCGACTTCACGATCGCTGCGTGTATATGCGGCCTCTAGCACGCGCGCGTGCGCGACCATCAATCCGTCGCGCTCGCCGAACGCAGCGATTTCGGCACGGTCGGTACCTTCCACCAGCACCTTGATCGTTCCGTCCGGCAACTTCAGCAGCTGCAAGACACTGGCGATCGTGCCGATCGAATACAGGTCGCCGGCGACGGGTTCGTCCACGTCCGGGCTGCGCTGGGCAACAAGCAGGATTTTCTTGCCGCCCGCCATCGCGATGTCCAGCGCACGCACGGACTTCTCGCGCCCGACAAACAGCGGTATCACCATATGCGGAAATACCACGACGTCGCGCAATGGCAGCACCGGCAACTCGATCAGGTCGGCGGAGGGCTTGGGGGTCTTGTTCGGCTTGTCGGTCATCGGACTCGAAGAGTGTGCTGGGTATGCAAAGGAGGCATCGCTGACAATTGCTCCTGCATCGTCAGCATACCGACCATCCATGGTATCGCTGACAATTGCTCCTGCATTGTCAGCATACCGACCATCCATGGTATCGCTGACAATTGCTCCTGCATTGTCAGCATACCGACCATCCATGGTATCG
>JBDSFA010000166.1:0-4916 GCA_039919785.1 Dokdonella sp.
TGGTCACGTCGACGACGCACAAGACGCTGCGTGGGCCGCGCGGCGGCATCATCGTGGCAAAGGGTGCTGGCGCGGAGATTGAGAAGAAACTGCAGTCGATCGTTTTTCCCGGCATCCAGGGCGGCCCACTGATGCACGTGATCGCGGCCAAGGCGGTTGCTTTCAAGGAAGCGCTGGAACCCGCGTTCAAGACCTACCAGGCGCAGGTCGTCAAGAACGCCAAGGCGATGGCGAAGACCTTCATCGAGCGCGGCTACAAGATCGTTTCCGGCGGCACCGAAAATCATCTGATGCTGGTCGACATGATCGGCAAGGATGTCACCGGCAAAGACGCGGAAGAGGCGCTGGGTCACGCGCACATCACGGTCAACAAGAACGCGGTACCGAACGATCCGCGCAAACCCTTTGTGACCTCTGGCTTGCGCATCGGCACACCGGCGGTCACGACTCGCGGCTATGGCGAACAGGATTGCGTCGATCTGGCCAACTGGATCTGCGATGTGCTCGATGCGCCCGGCGATGCTGCGACGATCGCGAAAGTGCGTGACAAAGTAACCGCGCAGTGCAAGAAGTATCCGGTGTACGGCTGAGGCTGCAACGATGCACGCCCTGCGCATCGGCTTGATTGGTGATCGTGACGATGATGTCGTCGCACATCACGCGATCCCGCTCGCACTCGGTCTTGCGGCGGCGGCTTGCGGAGTGGATGTCGACGTCGCCTGGATCGGCACCGATGCGGTGGGCGATGCGAGCGACCTGTCGCGTCTGGACGGCCTCTGGTGCGTGCCGGGCAGTCCCTATCGGAACATGGACGGCGCGCTGGCGGCAATCCGTCACGCGCGCGAGCATGCCATTCCGTTCATGGGCACCTGTGGTGGATTCCAGCACACCGTCGTCGAGTACGCGCGCAATGTGCTCGGCTGGAGCGACGCGGAACATGCAGAGACATCGCCGGATGCTGCGCGCGCCGTCATCGTTCCGTTGAGCTGCGCATTGGTCGAAGTGCGCGATGCGGTGCACCTGCAGGCGGGATCGCGCATTGCGGCCGCCTACGCCACCGATCGCATCGAAGAGGCGTATCACTGCCGCTATGGCCTTGCCGCCGACTTCCGCACTGCAATCAGTGCGGGACCGTTGCGCATCACGGCGGTGGATGACCAGGACGACGTACGCGCGATTGAACTCGATGACCATCCGTTCTTTGTCGCCACGCTGTTCCAGCACGAACGCGTCGCTCTGGTCGGTGCCTGCCCGCCGCTGGCGCGTGCATTCGTCGCGGCCATTGCCGCCCATGTGCGCATGGATATTGCGGCCTGACCGATGCATTGCCCCTTTTGCCAACACGAAGACACGCGCGTGATCGACTCGCGCGTTTCCGAAGACGGCGCGACGATTCGACGCCGGCGCGAATGCGAAAAATGCAGCGAACGTTTCAATACGTTCGAGACGGCCGAAATTAAATTACCCAGCGTGGTCAAGGGCGATGGCCGACGCGAGACGTTCGACGAAGTAAAACTCCGCACCGGTTTCAGGCGTGCGCTGCAGAAGCGTCCGGTCGGCAGCGAGAAAGTCGATGCGGCGGTGCGCGCCGTGGTCGAGGATCTGCGCCGCAGCGGCGAGCGCGAGGTGCCTTCGTTGCGCATTGGCGAGCTCGTGATGCGCGAGCTGAAGCAGCTCGACCACGTCGCCTATGTGCGCTTCGCTTCGGTCTATCGCAGCTTCGAGGATGTGCAGGCGTTCCGTGAGGAAATCGAACGTCTGGAGCGCGACATCCCGACGATGGAAGGGTTGCAGTTGCCCTTGCTTGGCGATGTCGTGCAACGCAAGAACAAGGGTTGATCGATCGTGTCTGCGGCATGCGATCACGCGCACATGGCGCAGGCATTGCGTCTTGCCGAACGCGGACTGCACACGACACAACCCAATCCGCGTGTTGGTTGTGTCCTCGCGCATGGCGACGATGTCGTCGGCGAGGGTTGGCATCAGCGCGCTGGAGGTCTGCACGCTGAGATCTTTGCGCTTGCCGAAGCGGCTGGGCGCGCGCGTGGCGCGACGGCGTACGTAACGCTCGAACCCTGCGGCCTGCACGGTCGCACGCCACCCTGTGCGGATGCGTTGATCGCCGCGCGCGTGGCCCGCGTCGTGATTGCGAGCGAGGATCCGTTCCAGCATGCAGGCGGCGCGCTCGACCGCCTGCTGGGGGCAGGCATCGTCGTCGAAACCGGACTGATGCGCGAGGCGGCGCGCGAACTCAATCGCGGGTTCTTCAGCCGCATCGAACGGGGTCGAACTTGGCTGCGCGTCAAGCTTGCAATGAGCCTTGATGGGCGCACCGCGCTCGCCAATGGTGAATCGAAGTGGATCACCGGTGCGGCGGCACGCGCCGATGTGCAGCGCTGGCGTGCGCGTAGTTCGGCAATCCTGACCGGAACGGGCACGGTGTTGGCGGATGATCCGAGCTTGAGCGTGCGAGCTTTGGAGACCCTCTCCCCAGCGGGGAGAGCGGAGGGTGAGGGGGGCGCGCACGCGCACGCAGCGCGCGCGTCAGACACGTCCCCTCACCCCAGCCGTCTCCCCGGCGGGGAGAGGGAGGAAGCAATGCTGTCGCCGTTGCGCGTCGTGCTCGATCGCCAACTGCTGACCCCGCGCGGCGCGAAGGTGCTCGACGGTGATGCGCCAACGCTATTGCTGCATGCAAGTGACGCGCGCGTCGTCGACGATCGCTTCGCGAATGTCGAACGCGCTGTGGTTGAAAGCAGCGAGCATGGCCTCGATCTGGATCACGTGTTGCGCTTGCTCGCCGCGCGCGGCATGAACGAAGTGCAGGTGGAAGCAGGCCCCACGCTGTGCGGCGCATTGTTTGCGGCAGGTCTGGTCGATGAATTGCTGCTCTATGTGGCGCCGGTCCTGCTCGGCGATTCAGCGCGACCCTTGCTTGCGCTGCCGGTGCTGACCGACATGCGTGCGCGCTGGAAGCTGCGACAGGTGGATCAGCGTCAGGTGGGCGAAGACATCCGCTTGCTGCTGCGCGTGGACTAGGGCCCTTCTCGCGCGACGAATGCGCGAGTGCATACGAACGGAGAAAACCATGTTCACCGGAATTGTCCAGGCGGTCGGTCGCATCGCGGCGCTTGAACAGCGCGGTGCGGACGCGCGCGTCGTGATCGATGCATCGAGCCTCGACCTCGGCGACGTCGTGCTTGGCGACAGCATCGCGGTCGGCGGTGTCTGCCTGACGGCTGTTGCGTTCGATGGCGTGACGTTCGCTGCGGATGTCTCGGTCGAGACGCTCGCGCGCACGACGCTCGGGACGCTCATCGTCGGCGATCGCGTCAATCTCGAGAAATCGCTGCGCCTCGCCGATCGCCTCGGTGGTCACCTGGTGTCAGGCCATGTCGATGGTGTCGGCCGCGTTGCGAACATCGAGGACGATGGCGCTTCACAGCGCTGGACCTTCGACGCGCCAGCGCAGCTGATGCGCTACATCGCGGTCAAGGGATCGATCTGCATCGACGGCACCAGCCTCACCGTCAATACCGTCGAGGGCGATATCTTCGGCGTCACCCTGATCCCGCACACGCTGGATGTCACCACGTTCGGCGCGCGCAAGCCGGGCGACGCAATCAATCTTGAAGTCGATCTCGTCGCGCGCTATGTCGAACGGCTCTACTCATGCGATCGTCCATGATCGCAAAGATCAAGAAGCGACCATCCGTGGTCGCACTCTTCAAAGGAGCATGGTCATGAGCTTTGCGAGCATCCCGGAAATTCTCGCCGACATCCGTGCGGGCCGCATGGTCGTCATCGTCGATGACGAGGACCGCGAGAACGAAGGCGACTTGATCATGGCCGCGGAAAAGGCGCGGCCCGAAGACATCAACTTCATGGCGCGCGAGGGCAGGGGACTGATCTGCCTGTCGATGACGCGTGCGCGTTGTCGACAGCTCGGCCTCAAGCCGATGGTCGACACCAATACTTCGCCGCATCATACAAATTTCACCGCATCGATCGAGGCGGCCGAAGGCGTCACCACGGGCATATCGGCGCACGATCGCGCGCACACGATACGCACTGCGGTGCAACCCGGTGCGGGCCCACAGCACATCGTGCAGCCAGGCCACATCTTCCCGCTTGCCGCGCAACCTGGCGGCGTGCTCGCGCGCGCCGGACATACCGAGGCAGCGTGCGATCTCGCCGCACTCGCGGGTCTGGAACCGGCCGGCGTACTGGTGGAAGTGCTCAGTGAAGACGGCACCATGGCGCGCCGGCCTGAACTGGAAGTATTCGCTGCGAAACATGGCCTGAAGATCGGAACGATCGCCGACCTGATCCGCTATCGCCTCGAGACCGAAAAGACGGTCGAGCGCGTACATGCGACCGACATCGACACCGAATTCGGGCCGTTCCATCTCGTCGCCTACCGTGATGCGCTGGCGCGCGAGCTGCACTACGCACTCGTGCGCGGTGCGATCGCGGGCGATGCGCCGGTGCTGACGCGCGTGCACGTGCGCAATACCTTGTCCGATGTGCTGCATCTAAAACGCGACGACCTCGGTCTGACCGTGACCGCAGCGCTGCGACGGATTGCCGCGGAAGATCGCGGCGTTGTCGTCGTGCTGGCAGGCGACGACGGCGCGGATACCCTGCTTGATCGCCTGCGCGGCACCGCCGTAGCGGAACTGGATGGTCCTTCGCAATGGCGCCGGTTGGGCCTGGGGGCACAGATTCTTGCTGATCTGGGCGTGCGCCGCCTGCGCGTACTCGGCACGCCGCGCAAGCTGGTGGGGCTCGCGGCGTTCGGACTGGAAGTCGCCGGTTACGAGGACATCGCGGACACCAGCGCAACATAGGAGCGGCTGTGGGAGCGGCGGAAGCCGCGATGCTGTTGCGAGCAGAAGCATCGCGGCTTCCGCCGC
>JBDSFA010000294.1:0-5218 GCA_039919785.1 Dokdonella sp.
GGCTGGAAGCCGAAAGCATCGACATCCTGCGCGAAGCCGTCGCGGAATCCGAACGTCCGGTCATGCTGTATTCGATCGGCAAGGACAGCTCGGTCATGCTGCATCTCGCGCGCAAGGCGTTCTTTCCGTCGCGTGCGCCGTTTCCGTTGCTGCACGTCGACACGACGTGGAAGTTCAAGGCGATGTACGACTTCCGCACGCGCATGGCTGCCGAGTCGGGTATGCAGCTGCTTGTCCACACCAACCCGGAAGCGCAGCGCCTGGGCATCAATCCGTTCGAGCACGGCTCGTCGGTGCATACCGACATGTGGAAGACGCAGGGACTCAAGCAGGCGCTCGATCAACACGGTTTCGACGTTGCGTTCGGCGGCGCTCGCCGCGACGAAGAGAAATCTCGTGCGAAGGAACGCGTGTTCTCGTTCCGCTCGGCCCAGCACCGCTGGGACCCGAAGAACCAGCGACCGGAACTGTGGCGCCTCTACAATGCGCGCCGCAATCCTGGCGAAAGCATCCGCGTATTCCCGCTGTCGAACTGGACCGAACTCGACATCTGGCAATACATCCAGCACGAAGATATTCCGATCGTGCCATTGTACTTTGCCGCACAACGCCCGGTGGTGATGCGAGACGGCCAGCTTGTCATGCTCGACGACGCGCGTTTTCCGTTGCGCGATGGCGAGGCGCCACAACTGCGCAAGGTGCGATTCCGCACGCTTGGCTGCTATCCGCTCACCGGTGCCGTCGAATCGGAAGCGGATACGCTCGCTGCCATCATTCGCGAAATGCAGCTGGCGCGGACAACCGAGCGCCAGGGGCGCTTGATCGACCACGACGCGAGTGCGTCGATGGAGAAGAAGAAAGTCGAGGGTTATTTCTGATGGCTGCGTCCACTCCGGCGATCGGTGCCGACCTTGCAAACGAGCTTGCTCCATCGGCCAACAAGGACCTGCTGCGCTTCATCACTTGCGGTAGCGTCGACGATGGCAAGAGCACGTTGATCGGACGCCTGCTGTTCGAGGCAAAAGCACTGTTCGACGACCAGCTGAGCGCGCTCGACGCGGATTCGCGCAAATTCGGCACCCAGGGCGACGCGCCCGATTTCGCACTGCTCGTCGACGGCCTCAGCGCCGAACGCGAACAGGGCATCACGATCGACGTCGCGTATCGGTTCTTCGCGACCGAGCGGCGCAAGTTCATCGTCGCCGATACGCCCGGACACGAGCAGTACACGCGCAACATGGTCACCGGCGCATCGACCGCAGACCTGGCCGTGATCCTCATCGATGCACGCAAGGGCGTGCTGACGCAGACACGCCGGCACAGCTATCTGGTGTCGCTGCTCGGTATCCGTCGCGTCGTGCTCGCGATCAACAAGCTCGACCTCGTCGAGTGGTCGCGCGCGACGTTCGACACGATCGATCGCGACTATCGCGCGTTCGCGGCGAAGCTAGGCATCGAACACATCGTCAGCATTCCGTTATCCGCCCTGCGTGGCGACAACATGATTGCGCGTAGCGCCCATACGCCGTGGTACACCGGTCCAAGCCTGCTCCAATACCTCGAACAGGTCGACATCGACGCGACCGACGACACGGGTGCATTGCGCATGCCGGTGCAATGGGTGAACCGACCCAATCTCGATTTTCGCGGCTACTCTGGGCGCATTGTTGCCGGTCGCGTCCAGCCGGGCGACTCCGTCCGCGTGCTGCCCTCGGGCAAGCAATCGACGGTCGCGCGCATCGTCACGCTGGACGGCGATCTCGCAGCAGCGCAGTCAGGGCAATCGGTGACCCTGACCCTCGCCGATGAGATCGATATCAGCCGCGGCGACGTGATCTGTGCCGCGAACGATCCGGCCGGACTCGCCGACCAGTTCGAGGCCACCGTCATCTGGATGTCCGAGGTTGCGATGCTGCCCGGCCGGCCGTACCTGGTGAAACTCGGTGCGAGCACGCTCGGCGCGGCGATTGGCCATCCGAAGTACGTCGTCGACGTGAACAGCCTGGACCATCTCGCGGCGAAGACACTGGAACTCAACGAGATCGGCGTGTGCAACATCACGCTGGATCGCGCAGTCGCGTTCGATCCTTACGCGCAGAACCGCGACATGGGCGGCTTCATCGTCATTGACCGCTACACGAACCAGACCGTCGGCGCCGGCCTGCTGCATTTCTCGCTGCGCCGTTCGCAGAACATCCACTGGCAGGCGGTCGAGGTCGACAAACAGGCGCGCGCGCGCCAGAACGGTCACAAGCCCTGCATACTCTGGCTCACGGGCCTGTCCGGAAGCGGCAAGTCGACGATCGCGAACATTGTCGAGCGCCAGTTGCACGCTCGCGGTGCGCGCACCTACCTGCTTGATGGCGACAATGTGCGCCACGGCCTGAGCAAGGATCTGGGCTTCACCGACGCCGATCGCGTCGAGAATATCCGGCGCGTCGGCGAGGTCGCCAGGCTCATGGTCGATGCAGGTCTCATCGTGATCACCGCGTTCATATCGCCGTTCCGCTCGGAGCGCCGTCTTGCGCGCAGCATGGTCGAGGACCGCGAATTCATCGAAATCTTCGTCGACACGCCGCTCGAAGTCGTCGAGCAGCGCGACCCGAAAGGCCTCTACCGCAAGGCCCGCAAGGGCGAACTGAAGAATTTCACCGGCATCGATTCACCTTACGAAATTCCCGAAGCGCCAGACCTGCATATCGAAACGATGCGCAGCGACGCTGAAACGGCGGCGACGCTCATCGTCGAATACCTCGGTCGCCGCGGAATGGTAAACCCCGTTCACTGACGTCGGCGCGCCGATCCGGCGCACCGGGTTTCACCCAACGCATCCGCGCAACCGGCCTTCTAGCACGAGCTATCGCTAGTCGTCATCCCAAAGGGTTGTTTTCGACGGTCTGCTTGCGCGCGGCTTTGCGGAGCCGCCGACGGCGTGCCATATCGCCAGCGCATCGCGCGTGATCGCGACATCGTGGACGCGCACGATCAATGCGCCCTTCTGCACCGCTATCAAGGCTGCGGCCGCGGAACCGGCGGCTCGGTCTGCTGGATGTTCGCGACCCGTCAGAGTGCCGATTGTCGCCTTGCGCGAGAGCCCTACCATGATCGGCCCGAGTTCGGGAAAACGATCGAGCCCACGCAGCAGCTCAAGATTGTTTTCCAGAGACTTG
The DNA here is from genome assembly GCA_039919785.1 of Dokdonella sp. GTDB lineage: Bacteria > Pseudomonadota > Gammaproteobacteria > Xanthomonadales > Rhodanobacteraceae > Dokdonella_A. The sequence goes on from JBDSFA010000294.1 coordinate 3,171, forward strand.
CCGAAACCGAAGCCCGGATCCAGCAGGATCTTCTTCTTGTCGATGCCGGCCATCTGGCACGCGAAGAGTCGCTCAGCGAGGAAGCGATGCACCTCGGCGACGACATCATCGTACTCAGGCGCGTCCTGCATCGTGCGCGGCTCACCGCGCATGTGCATCACGCAGACCGGCACGCGCAGATCTGCTGCGGCGTCCAGCGCGCCATCACGACGCAGGGCAAAGACGTCATTGATGAGCCCGGCGCCTGCTGCGACAGCGGCACGCATGACCTCGGGTTTTGACGTGTCGATCGCGATCGGTACGGAGGTTTGCTTCGCCAACGCTTCGATGACCGGGACGACGCGCGCAATCTCGTCCTCCACTGAAACTTCGGCGGCACCGGGTCGCGTCGATTCACCACCAACGTCGAGCAGATCGGCACCTTCTTCGACCAATGTCAGCCCATGCGCAATCGCCCGCTCCGGGTCGAGGAATTCGCCGCCGTCGGAAAACGAATCCGGCGTGACGTTGACGATGCCGGCAATTCGCGCGCGATCGAGCGCGAGTTCACGGCCGTTGCAGTCGAGGACGGGAAAGAACATTGGCGGAGTGTAACCGCACAGTCGAACGTGGCGGCGACTCGCTTCGATCCTGTGGGAGCCACTGTCTGTAGGAGCTTCAGCCGCGATGGCTTTTTGCGAGGAGAGGATCGCGGCTGAAACCGCTCCCATAAAAGCATCCATGCAGCAAATGCATGCTCTCGCAAAAGCGGACCCCCACCCGATCACCAGCGAGCGATACTTTCAAAGCCCTCCCCTTCAAAGGGAGGGTTGGGTTGGGATTATGTTGATGCGATGTGACGCACATGGCGACGCGCTGCTCTTCTCCCTCTCCCCTCCGGGGATAGGGTCGGGGTGAGGGGCGTGTGGCGTGCATCGCAACGTGTTCCCCTCACCCGCCGCGCTATGCGCGTCGACCTCTCCCCCGAGGGGAGAGGTGAATACGGCATCGCTGACGCAAACCTTCCGCTTGAACGCAGGCTTTGGTGCGGACTGTGCACGCCCTTGTGAGGGCAACTGTCTGTGGGGCTTCAGCCGCGATGCTCTTGATCGGGGAAAAGCAAAAGGCTTCGCGGCTGAGGCCGCTCCTACAAAAGAATGCAGAACGCCGTTCGCCACAAAACCCGCCGCTCTGGGAGCCGATTTTGTGGGAGCAGCTTCAGCCGCGATGCTTTTTGTGACGAGAGCATCGCGGCTGAAGCCGCTCCTACGCGATTCCTACCCAGCACCCAAGCAAAAGCCGCCTTGCGGCGGCTTCTGTGTCACACGTGCAAGAAAAATCTCAGTCGTTGCGGATCCGCGGCTGCACCGCGGCGCCACCGATCGGGTTCTCGCCACGCGGCTTCGCGCCGCCGGAACCGGAACCCGAGCCTGGCTTCGAATCGCTGGTCCAGTCTTTCGGCGGACTCACTTCGCGACCGGTCATGATCTCTTCGATCTGCTGCGCATCAATCGTCTCGTATTGCAGCAACGCTTCCGCCATCACATGCAGCTTGCCGACATTGTCGGCGAGCAACTTCGTGCTGCGCGCGTAGGCGCGGTCGAGGATCTCGCGCACTTCCTCGTCGATCAGGCGCGCAGTGCCATCGGAAACATTTTTGTGCTGCGTAACCGAGCGCCCGAGGAATACTTCCTCGTCTTCCTCGCCATAAGCGATCGGGCCGAGCTTGTCCGACAGGCCCCACTTGGTGACCATGTTGCGCGCCATCTTGGTCGCACGCTCGATGTCGTTCGACGCGCCGGTCGTGACCCCATCGGCGCCGAAGATCAGTTCTTCCGCGACGCGGCCGCCGTACAACGAGCACAGACGACTCTCGATGTTTTCCTTGTTGTAGCTGTAGCGATCGTTCTCGGGCAGGTACATCGTGACGCCAAGCGCACGCCCGCGCGGGATGATCGTGACCTTGTAGACCGGATCGTGATCCGGCACCAGGCGACCGATGATCGCGTGACCCGCCTCGTGATACGCGGTCAGCTTCTTCTCGGCGTCGCTCATGAGCATCGAGCGGC
>JBDSFA010000431.1:0-3810 GCA_039919785.1 Dokdonella sp.
TCATCGGCGAAGACGAAGGCCAGACCTACTTCGTGATGGAGTTCGTCGAGGGCGAATCGCTCGGTTCGATGCTCAAGCGCGATCACAAGCTCACCGTCGAGCAGTCGGCGAAGGTGATCCAGCAGACCGCGATGGGCCTGTCGACTGCGCACGACCGCGGCGTCGTGCATCGCGACATCAAACCCGGCAACCTCATGATATCGAGCCGCGGCTCGGTCAAGATTGCCGACTTCGGTATCGCGCTGTCGAACCAGGACCTGTCCAAGAAGCTCACCACGACCGGCGAATTCGTCGGCACGCCGGGTTACCTGTCGCCTGAGGTCTGCCTCGGCAAGCCGGTCGATCAGCGTTCGGACATTTTCTCGCTCGGCATCGTGTTGTTCGAGATGTTGACCGGCAAGATGCCGTTCAACGACGAGTCGCCGCTCGGCCTCATGCTCGAGGTGGTGAAGGCCGATATTCCCGACGTGCGCCAGTTGAACGCGAACGTCGATGCGCAGATTGCGCAGGTGCTCAAGAAGATGATCGCGAAGGAGCCGGCCGATCGCTATCAGAACTGCCATGAACTGGTCGCCGACATCAACCAGCATCCGCTGGTCGCCAAGGGCGGCCCGATCACCGCACAGACGAAACTGTCACCGGCTGCGTCGACCATGATCGGCCAGAAGACACCGATATCCGGCCAGGCTTCGCTACCGCGCACACCGCCGTCGCCAAGACCGCTACAGCGCGATGCGGCTGTAGCAAATACGCGCATCACGGCGTCCAACCAGCCGCTGCCGCCGCCGGCTCCGGGCGCGGCTCCGTCGCACCAGTCCGTGCTCGATCGCAACTCGTCTGCGGTGCCGACGCGCAACTCGGCGTTGCCGTGGGCGATTGCGGCGATCCTGTTGCTTGGTATCGGCGGCGGCGCTTACGCGTATCGCGGCAACATTCCGGCGTTGGCAGGCTTGTTCGGCACACCCAGTGCGGTTGCGACCAATGCAACGGTGCCCGCGTCGACCACACCATCGAGCACGACGCCATCGGCCGCGGCGAGCATCGCCGCTTCCATTGCTGCGGGCACAACGGCCACGTCAACGACCAGCACGCCGACGATTCCGCCACCGCCGGCACTGCCTGCAATCGGTTCGGCGGCGCCCGTCGCGGTGGCGGATGCTGCGATTCCGGCTGCGAACGACGCGTCCGATGCACCGGCCGCGCGCGCTTCGCAGGCGGGCATGCAGGCACTGCACGACCTGCCTGCCGCGCAAGCGGCAGAACACGAAGCTGAAACGGCGCCGGATGCACGCATTGCCAAGGTCACGCCAGTGGAGCGTCCGGCCGCACCGCCAAAGCCCCATGTGCCGACAATCGCGGTGATCGCTTCTGGCGACGACGTGATTTCGGCGCCCGCCGAAGATGCGCTGGTCAGCCTGCTGCAGAGCCGCGGTTTCCGCGTCATCGAGGGCAGCCGCACACATGGCGACAGCCCGAACCTGCGCGCGATGGCCGGCAAGGCGGATGCAGTCGTGTTCGTGCATGCACGACCGGTCGGCACGCAGCAAATGCAGTACTACGGCCAGAGTTCCACTCTGTACACGGTGCAGCTCGGCGTGCGCGCGTATCGCGTCTCCGACGGCAGCGTCTTGTGGCGCAGCAGCGGCGAGCAGGTGAACTTCACCAGCCTCAACGCAGCGGAAAAGGCACGTGAAGCGATCGAGCCCCTGCTCGACAACGTCGACAGTCAGCTCGCCGAATTCCGCTCGCGCGGCGGACGCGGGTAGGGTCGGATAGCGACGCGCTGCCGATCGGCAGCGCGTCGGTGACAATCACCTGTCGAGCGCGACGCTTCATACCATCCAACGGTTCCGCATCTTTGCGGAACCGTTTTCGCTTCAACCGGCGGTGACAGCGGCCAGATAGATGGTCCACAGCGCGTGATCGGACTTGCCATCCGTCCCGCTGCCGGACGCGTGCATCGCGAGGCTTTGCGGCATGAGCCCGAGGTCGGTGCACCAGTCCTCACTGACGAGTGAACCGAATGACGCGCTGAAGCTTTCGTTCAACTGTGGCGATACATCCGCCGTTTGCTCGGCGATCAGGATCTGGCACGACGCGACCCTGCAGTCGACCGATACCAGTTTCATGTGATCCACGCGTTCCGGCGCAAAGCCGGCAAGCCAGGCGTTCAGGTGATTGCGCAGTACCGTGACGCGTTGCGGTGCCGCCTCACCGTCGGGTGCGCGCGCATTGAACTCGTTCAACAGGCGCGCATCGTTCGCATCGGCCGGATCGCTGCTGTCGGTTTGTTCGAGCTTCGTGATGCGTTCGGCGAACAGGTCGATGGCATCGTCATGGGCGTCCGGCTCTTCGATCGAGGGGGCGGTCTCCTGCCCTGACTCGGCCGTTCCGTTGGACTGTGTTGCTGGCGATTCCAACGCAGACCCCGATGAACCGATCGTTGCTTCGGCGGGCGCAACTGCCGAAGTCGGCGCGCGCGTGCGCGCGGGTTCCGGCGGCGCGACAGGGGCTGGCATGGGCGCGGATACGCGATCGTCCGCGGCTGTTGGCAATGCTGTCGGCGCAGGCATCGCTGCCGGTGCGACGTTTTCCGCGTGCGTCGGTGCAGTGGCTGCCGCGGTCGTCGATATCGTCGCTGGAATGCTCGCCACAGGCGTTCGACGCGGAGCCGGGCCGTCCCGATGCCACCACAGCACGACCGAAGCCAAGGCCGCAGAAGCTGCCATGGCCAGCACGATTTTCTCCGTCTTGCGCGAATTCTTCATCGCGATGATCTTCCTGTCCAGCAAGGGTAAACGCGTGTGTGGCCTCGCCCGAGCCCTCGATAGATTCGCATACGCGAGGACCTCGCGCTCGCGTCCAATGTCCCGATTGGATATCGGCCTGCGTATTCCCTGCAAACCATTCGTCGGAACTACCCGCATGCGCCTCATCGCTCTTCTGACTTGTCTGCTGGTCAACGCGCCGCTCACGGCAGCCGCCGAACAGTTCGACGCAACCTTCGCTGGCGATGGCCGCACCCTCCTTGCGTACCTGGGATCGAGTCTCGTCCCAATCGCGTTGCTCGAACAACCAGGCGGCCACCTTATGCGGGTGTCCCGCTTCGTGAACAATCCGAACAACTGCCCGGATGTGGTCTGCATCGAACTCGTCAGCGTCGACGCGGCCGGCTCGCCGCTCGCGTATGGCGATGTGAAGGCGCTCGGATTCAGCAGCATTGCCGGGGCTGCGGTCGACAGCAGCGGGCGCATCGTCGTCGCTGGGACGATCAACGACGCGTCGACCGGCGACCACTTCGGCGTGGTTCGCTTCAATGTCGACGGCAGCACCGACACCGGGTTCGCTGGCGGCGGTGTCGCACGCGTCGATTTCCCCGGCCTACAGGACCATGCCAACGCAATGGCGCTCGATCGTCACGACAACATCATCGTCGTCGGCGGCACGCAACACACCAATTGGGATCGGGATTTCGTGATCGTTCGCCTGCTTGGCACGGACGGCTCGCCGGACCCGGCCTTCGCCGGCACCGGCCGATCCCAAGTGGGCTTTGACCTCGGTGCAGCGAGCGGATCGCTGCTGGATACCGCCACCACGGTGGCCATTGGCAACGATGGCCGCATCGTGGTTGCAGGCTTCGCCTACGACAACACGATCGATCGCGACCGCATCGGTGTCGCGCGCCTCAATCCGGATGGAAGTCTCGACACCGGCTTCTGCGATCCTGCATGCAATGTCATGGGTGATTACAGCGCGATTCACAGCGGCCGCCGCGTGTACTACTTCGGCGATTCGGATGTGCACGAAGAC
>JBDSFA010000348.1:0-4863 GCA_039919785.1 Dokdonella sp.
ACACGACATGACGCGCCGCATGCAAATCGGCGAAACTTGGCGTTCTGCAGCACGATCTCGGAGCAAGCATGGCCGTCCAGGAAGCGAAGGTGCCGGATATCGGCAACTACACCAACGTCCCCGTCATTGAGGTGCTGGTCAAAGTCGGCGATACGGTGAGCCGCGACCAGGGCCTGGTCACGCTGGAATCGGACAAGGCGACGATGGAAGTGCCGGCGCCGTTTGACGGTGTGGTCACGGAGGTCAGGGTCAAGGTCGGCGACGAGATCGCGGAAGGGTTTGTGGTTGCGCTGATCGAGTCGACGGCAGCCGCTACGCCGGCCGTTTCAACACCGGTGGCGCCAGCGGCTGAACCCGCCAAGCCTGCACCCGCTGCGCCGGCGCTGCCCGCTGCAACGGCTGCTCCTGCAAAGGCGGAGCCGGTCGCCGCATCAGCGCCCGCAATGGACGCACGCCCTGGCGTCGATCCCGAAGTCGCCGGTCCGCACACGCCGCCGGTCGCGTTCGATGCGAGCGCGGTGATGCCGGACCAGGTGCCCTACGCAAGCCCCGCGGTGCGCTTGTTCGCGCGCGAGCTTGGCGTAGATCTGGGCAATGTCAGCGGCAGCGAGCGCAAGGGCCGCATCTCGAAGCTGGACGTGCAGAATTTCGTCAAGGCCGCGTTGGCGGGCGGGGGCGCCGCTCCGCGTGCCGCATCCGGTGGCGCAGTCGGCGGTGGCTTGAACCTGCTGCCGTGGCCGAATGTCGACTTCGCCAAGTTTGGCGCGGTCGAAACCAGGCCGCTGTCGAAGATCAAGAAGATCTCCGGCGCGAACCTCGCGCGCAACTGGGTGATGATCCCGCACGTGACCCAGCACGACGATGCCGATGTCACCGAGCTGGAAGACTTGCGCGTCGCACTCAACAAGGAAAATGAGAAGGCGGGCATCAAGCTGACCATGCTCGCGTTCCTGATCAAGGCGGTCGTCGCCGCACTGAAGAAATACCCGGACTTCAACGCCTCGCTCGACGCGAGCGGCGAGAACCTGGTCCTCAAGAAATATTTCAACGTCGGCTTTGCAGCCGACACGCCGAACGGCCTCGTCGTGCCGGTGCTGCGCGATGCAGACAAGAAAGGCGTTATCGAGATCGCGCAGGAATCCGGCGAGCTCGCGAAGAAGGCACGCGACGGCAAGCTCGGCCCCGCCGATATGTCCGGTGGATGCTTCTCGATTTCGAGCCTCGGCGGCATTGGCGGCACCGCGTTCACGCCGATCGTCAACGCGCCGGAAGTTGCGATCCTCGGCGTGTCGAAGTCGGCGATCAAGCCGGTGTGGGACGGCAAGGCGTTCCAGCCGCGGCTGATCCTGCCGTTGTCGCTGTCGTACGACCATCGTGTCATTGATGGCGCATCGGCAGCGCGCTTCGCGGCGTATCTGGGGCAGGTGTTGGCGGATATGCGGCGGGTATTGCTCTGAAGGCTGAAAAAGGAATCTGCTATGCGATGGGATACCTTATGGAATGCAGCGTTTCTCGTTAGCTCATCGCTTGCCACGGGCGCCGCTGCGGCCTCCCAGCCGGAAGATGTGAAGACCAGGCTTGCGATCGAGTTAATGCAGGCGACTCACTACGACAGAAACATCCAGAAGGGGATAGACCGACTAGAGGATGCTCTGGCGAAAGAAGACTCGTCAAATGGGAGTTGTGAGGCTTCGCGTGCCGCCTACCGTGAATTCTCAAATGCGCTTGTCGAGAAGGCCGCCGCGTCGCTTCGCTCGGAAGAACTGCAAGTAAAGATAGGTGCCTATTACGCCAGCGCGTTTAGCGAAGACGAGCTCCGCGGAATTGTTGCGTTCTATCAATCGCCTCTGGGAAGGAAGTTGGCGGATCGAATGCCGGAGATTTCTAAACAGGCTGAACGTCTTTCAGAGAAATTTCACGAGCAGTTCCGCCCTGAGTTGCAAAAGATTGGTGAGCAATATCGGCCAATCATCCAAGAGGCCGCGAAGACTTGTGAAACCGCCTCCGCAAAACCGTCAGGCGAAAAAAAATAGCGCTTTCATTCATGTTCCATCTGGCTGCAGGAGCCAGCCTTGGGGAGAATTGAAGTCAAGATTGCGGGCACCGACGTACTAGTTGGCCGGACCGCATGACTACGCTGCGTTTGATGGCGTTGGTCTTCTTTACGAAACGCGAAGCTTGGCTCAGCGTGACTTTCGCGAAGGAAATAGGTCGCTGGCGTCTGGTCTACGACCAGAACACGGTGATTCCAGCGGCCGCAAACTGACACTAAGGATCCATCGCATGGCGAACACAATCGAAGTCCAAGTCCCCGATATCGGCAATTTCAAGGGCGTGCCGGTCATCGAGATCCTGGTCAAGGTCGGCGACAGCGTGGCCAAGGACCAGGGTCTGGTCACGCTCGAATCCGACAAGGCCACGATGGAGGTGCCGGCGAGCGTCGCGGGCGTCATCATCGATGGCGCATCGGCGGCGCGCTTCACGGCCTCTCTCGGTCAGGTGCTGGCCGACATGCGCCGCGTATTGCTGTGAGCAAGGATGCGCCAAGCGGCATCGCGACGCAGGCTGCCGACCTGCGCGCGGACACGGGTGAAACGATTGCTGCGGCGGTGGGGCACTTCAACGAGTTCCTCGGCTTCCGTCTGATCGACGTGCAGGGCATCACGCTCAGCGTTGGCGCGATGATCGCGGCTGCGGCGAGTTTCCTGGTCGCATTGCTGGTGTCCAGGGTATTGCGCCTCGGCCTCGATCGCTATGCGCGCCAGCACCGCCACAATCAAGCCGCGCTGTACACGCTGTCGCGTATCGTCCACTACATTCTGCTGGCGATAGGCGCGCTGGCCGCATTATCGGTCGCGGGGATTCCACTGAGTCGCTTTGGCCTGTTCGCCGGTGCGCTCGGCGTCGGTCTCGGCTTCGGCCTGCAGGCGATCTTCTCGAACTTCGTCTCGGGATTGATCATCCTGTTCGACCGCAGCCTCAAGGTCGGCGATTTCGTCGAGCTGTCCAATGGCGTGCACGGTGTCGTCAATGACATCCACATTCGCGCGACTCGCATAACGACCAATGACAACATCGACATCCTGGTGCCGAACTCGGAGTTCGTCACCAACAACGTCGTCAACTGGACACTGCGCGAAACATCACGACGGCTGCGCGTTCCGTTCGGTGTCGCCTATGGCAGCGACAAGGAGCGCGTCAAGCAGGCCGCTCTGGAAGCCGCAGCTGAGGTGCCCTTTACGCTGACCCTGGATGGTCCGCGCGAACCTCAGGTCTGGCTCACCGGCTTCGGCGATTCGTCGCTGGATTTCGCACTCGTCGTCTGGCTAAGCGCCGAGGCGGTGGTGCGCCCGGCGGCGGTCGCTGCCGCCTACAATTGGGCGTTGCACAGCGCACTTGAGAAATACTCGATCGAAATGCCGTTCCCGCAACGAGACCTGCACGTGAAGTCGTGGCCGGCGGTGTCCGGTGCGCCAACGTCGCCGCCTGCAGGAAACTCGGGTGTAGAGAACGACACGCCGAGCAATTTCGCGAGCAGTGCAGTCGAAGACCGCGCGCCGGAAACGCGGGCGTCTCCTGCGGACGTGGTTCACACGCGGCAACGACAAGACGAATAGAGCGGTTCGATCCGAATCTTTTCCCCTTCATCAGCGGCGGCAGCACCATGGCAAATACGATTGAAGTCAAAGTCCCCGATATCGGCAACTTCAAAGGCGTGCCGGTCATCGAGATCCTGGTCAAGGTGGGTGACCCCGTGGCCAAGGACCAGGGTCTGGTCACGCTCGAATCTGACAAGGCGACGATGGAAGTGCCGGCGAGCGTCACGGGCGTCGTCAAGGAAGTGCGCGTCAAGCTCAATGACGAAGTGGCCGAAGGCGCGGTCGTTGTTGTGATCGAAACATCGGCGGACGCCGTTTCTTCTCCCTCTTCCCCGCGGGGAGAAGGTCGAGGCGAGGGGGCGTCAGCTCCGCCCAGCACGGCGCCAGCTGCGGCAACGAGCAGCGCTCCGATCGCCGCGGCGTCAGCCCCATCTCCGCCTCCCGCCGTCAAGGTCGAAGGAGCAAAAGCGCAAAGCGCGACGCCCGGACCCCAGGCAGCGCCGGCATCCGGCCGCAAGGCCGATTTCGAATGCCAGGTCGTCGTGCTCGGCTCCGGTCCCGGCGGTTACACGGCCGCGTTTCGCGCGGCCGATCTTGGCCAGAACACGGTGCTGATCGAGCGTTATGTCTCACTCGGCGGCGTTTGCCTCAATGTCGGCTGCATCCCGTCGAAGGCCTTGCTGCACGCAGCGCGCGTCATCGACGAAGCAGCGCATGCGGCCGACATCGGCATCACCTACGGCGCACCGAAAATCGATCTCGACAAATTGCGCGCGAACAAGGACAGGGTCGTCACGCAGATGGTCGGCGGCCTTGCCGGCATGGCGAAGCAACGCAAGGTCACCGTCGTGCAGGGCACCGGCCAATTCATCTCGTCGAACGAGATCGAAGTGGACGGCGAGGGCGGCAAGAAACTCGTGCGCTTCGAGAAGGCGATCATCGCCGCGGGCTCGCAGGCGGTGAAGCTGCCGGGCTTCCCGTGGGACGACCCGCGCATGATGGATTCCACCGATGCGCTGATGCTGAAAGACATCCCGAAGAAACTGCTCGTCGTCGGCGGTGGCATCATCGGTCTCGAAATGGCCTGCGTGTACGAAGGCCTCGGCAGCGAAGTCACCGTGGTCGAACTGCTCGACCAGCTGATGCCGGGCGCCGATCCGGATCTCGTGCGTCCGCTGCAGCAACGCCTCGCGAAACGTTATGCGGGCATCCATCTGAAGGTGAAGGTCGCGAAGATCGAAGCCGAGAAGAAGGGACTCAAGGC
>JBDSFA010000332.1:0-3934 GCA_039919785.1 Dokdonella sp.
TTTGCGCGACGCAAGACCGAGGAAGTCGCCTTGCTGCGCTGCCTGGGTGCAAGTCGCGCCGAAATAATCTGCGCGCTGATCCTGGAGCTGACGCTGCTCGCATTGCCCGCGTGTGCCGCCGGCCTCGCACTCGGACTCGCACTGCAGCAGGTCGTGCTCAGTCTGGCCAGCGGGTTGTTGCCCGGCGCTGCGCCGGGACTCCCGTGGGGACCGTCATTGGCTGCGTTTGTGGTGGGGCTCGCCGTGCTGTTTGGCTTTGCACTCCCGCCGCTGCTGCGCCTGCGCGACGTCGAACCGATGCGCGTATTCCGCCGTGACCTCAGCACGCGCGTGCGGCGGTTCGATGCGCTGTACCTGCTGCCGGTCGTGGTCGGTACGTTGCTCGTGTTGTTCGGCGCCGGCAGCCTGCGGCTTGCGGCGACGCTCGCGGCAGGTTTTGCCGGCGTCGCGATCGCAACCCTGATCCTCGGTTTTGCGTTGCTGTGGATCGTGCGGCTTGCATCGACACGACTGCGCGGTGCGTTGCGCTTTGGTCTTGCAAACCTGGTGCGACGGCGTGCTTTGACCCTGTTGCAAGCCGGCGCGCTCGCGCTCAGCCTCACCGCGCTGGCACTGCTCGGCGTGATCGGTCCCTCGCTACTTGAACACTGGCGCGCGGAACTTCCGACTGACACGCCCAACTGGTTCATGATCAATCTGCAGCCGGAACAGAGCGAGCCGATGCAGCAGCGCCTGCACGCGCTCGGCGCAGGCAGTGTCAATGTTCTGCCACTGGCGGCGGGCAAACTCGTCGCCATCAACGGCCATGCACCCGACGCTGCGGACTATGGCGACGATCGTCGCGCGAGCAGCGCAATCAGCGGTGAAGTGCGCGTCAGCTGGAGTGCGCAACTGCCGCCGGCGAACACATTGGTCAGCGGCCACTGGTTCGATCCGAACAACGCCAAGCCGCAATTTTCGGTCGACCAGATGTGGATCGATATTTTTCATCTGAAACTCGGCGACACACTGACGCTACGCGTCGGCGAACGCGAGATCGAAGCGACCATCGGCAGCATCCGTCGCGTCGACTGGACCTCGTTCCGCGCGAATTTCTTCCTCATGCTCGACCCTGCCAGCGGCGCGACCTTGCCGCACAGTTTCGTCGCGAGCTTCCATCTGGATGGCACGAACGCGAATGCGCTCGCTGCGATCTCGCGCGACTATCCGAACATCTCGTTGATCGACCTCAACGCGATCCTCGATCGCGTGCGTGACATCATCGGCCGCGTCAGCCGCGCCGTGACCTGGGTACTCGGTTTCAGTCTGCTCGCTGGCGTGCTCGTGCTGCTCGCCGCACTCGCATCGACCGCGGACGAACGCCGCTTCGAATCCGCCCTGCTGCGCACGCTCGGCGCGCATCGGCGCCAGTTGTCGATTGCGGTGCTTGCTGAATTCGCCGTGCTCGGCCTGCTCGCCGGCACCATCGCGGTGATCGGCTCCGGTGTGCTCGGTACGGTGCTCGCGCGCGATGTGTTCAAGCTCGGCAACTACACCCCGCCGCTCGCGGCACTGGCCACACTCGTCGCGGCCGCGGCGTCGACGGTCGCGCTGGCCGGCTGGCTGGGTACGCTGCGCATTGCGCGCACGTCGCCGATCTCTGTTCTGCGCCGCGGCTGACGCTGAAGGCGCAATGACCCGCCTGTCGAACCCGCGTTGTGAATTGGCAACATGCGTAGTAGTTTGACTCGCAACGACGGTGTGGGCCATTTGCTCCCCTCGCCTCGACGGCTTCATTGTCATGACCGTACCCGCCGCACTCCCCGCCAATGAATCGGAACGTCTGCAAAGGCTGCGCGGACTCGCCGTGCTCGATACGGAAGCCGAGCCGCTGTTCGACGCGTTGACGAAAGCGGCTGCGCTCGCGACCGGCGTGCCGATCGCGCTCGTGACCCTTGTCGACGAAAATCGGCAATGGTTCAAGTCGAACATAGGCCTGCCCGACGCGACGCAGACGCCGCGCGATGTCGCGTTCTGTTCGTACACCATCCTCGACGACGACGTTTTCGTGGTGCCGGATGCGCGTGCGGACCCACGCTTCGATAGCAATCCGCTGGTCACCGGCAAACCAGACATCCGCTTCTATGCGGGCGCACCGATCACGTTGAAGGACGGTTTCCGCATGGGCGCGTTGTGCGTGATTGATCGCACGCCGCGCGAGATGACACCGAATCAGATCGCCCTGCTCAAAGAGCTTGCACGCGCGGCGGGTGAAGCGTTCGACCAGCGCGCGCTGGCGCTCGAACGCAACCAGGCCCTGCAGCGCGAAGCGCAGGCGGAGCGCGCGCGCAGCGAGGACCACCTGCGCCTCGCCAGCATCCTCGAAGCGACGCACGCCGGTGCGTGGGAATGGAATTTCATGACCGGTGAAATGCTGGTCGACAAGCAATGGGCCGCCATCTTCGGTTATGCGGCCACTGAAATGACGTCGCTGTCGGCAAGCCCCTTGCGCACGCTCACCGTCCCGGCCGGTGGCGACGACAGCGATCTCAAGCTGAAGCTGACGCATCCCGAGGACTGGCAGCACGTCGCCGAAAGAATGTCCGCGTATTTGAGCGGAGCAAGGACGCTGTTCGATACCGAGACGCGTATGCGCCACAAGGATGGTCACTGGGTGTGGGTACAAATGCGCGGGCGCATCTCAAAGCGCGGCGAGGATGGCGAACCGCTGTGGATGTACGGCACGCTGGTCGACATCAGCGAACGCAAGGACACCGAGCGCAAGCTCCGCGAAAGCGAAGCGTTCCTCGATCGTACGGGAAAAGTCGCCGGTGTCGGAGGCTGGCAGGTGGACCTCACTACCCGGGAGATCATCTGGTCGGAGCAGACCTGCATCATTCATGACGTGGCGCCAGGCTACCGACCTACGCTGGATGAAACCATGGCCTTCTTCCGCGAAGATCAGCGCGAGACCATGAAGGGCGCAGTCAGGCGAGCCATCGATGACGGCAAGGGTTGGGATATCGAACTGCCCCTGATCACCCACAAGGGCCGCTCGATCTGGGTACGCATCGTCGGAACCGTCGAACGCGAAGATGGCAAGCCCACGCGCCTGGTCGGCGCCGTGCAGGACATCACCTACCGCAAGCGCGCAGTGGAATCATTGCAACTGAGCGAGCGGCGCTTTCGCAAGCTGTTCGAGGAGAGCCTCGGCCTGATCTGCACCCACGATCTCGACGGCGTGGTGCTGTCGGTGAACCCTGCGGCGGCCGACGCGCTTGGCTATTCGATGGCCGAACTCATGGGCCGACGGCTAAGCGACTTCATGCCCGCGGCGTTTCGCCCCGTGTTCGAAGACTATCTGCAACAGATCCGTACGCAAGGCGTCGCGTCCGGCCAGCTGCACCTGACTGCGAAGGATGGCAGCCCGCGTACCTGGCAGTACCACAACACGCTCGACGACGAAGGCATCGAGCCGTACGTGCTCGGGCACGCGCAGGACATCACGGAACGCGAGCAGTACGAACGCAAACTGCGCGACTGGAGCGTGCGAGATTCGTTGACCGGATGTTTCAACCGACGCTACCTCACCGAAGTGGCGGCTGAGATCGGCGAGGATGATCCCTGGGGCTGCATCGCGGTCGACCTGGACCGCTTCAAATTGGTCAACGACACTTACGGCCACCAGCGCGGCGACGAGGTGCTCATTGCAATGGGCCAGTTCCTGTCGGGCCACGTGCGACCACGCGACATAGTCGTGCGCGCTGGTGGCGACGAGTTCCTCGTGCTGCTGCCACATACCGACGAGGAACAGACGCAGAAGATCATCGAGCGCATCGAAGTCGACCGTGCGCTGGCGCCGATCGGGTTCACGCTCGGCCACGCGATCCGGCGCGGCAGCGAATCGCTCGATGTCGCCCTCGCCGTCGCGGACAATCGTTTATACGAACGGCGC
>JBDSFA010000335.1:0-3667 GCA_039919785.1 Dokdonella sp.
TCCCACAGACAGTTGCTCCCACAACGCAGCGCGCTTTAGCCCTCCTCTTCAAGGGGAGGGTTGGGTGGGGATGGTGTCGCTCGATTTCATTCCACACCAAAGCATCGCGGCTGAAGCCGCTCCCACAGACAGTTGCTCCCACAATGCAGCGCGCTTTAGCCCTCCCCTTCAAGGGGAGGGTTGGGTGGGGATGGTGTCGCTCGATTTCATTCCACACCAAAGCATCGCGGCTGAAGCCGCTCCCACAGACAGTTGCTCCCACAATGCAGCGCGCGTCACGGCACGCCAACAAACGCTCGACCTCAACGCCGCGCAAGTGCCTGCGCGACCACCTCGTGCACATCGGAATCAACCATCATCCCGAAATGCGTCGACGCCACTTCGCGTGCGTGGCATTCGCCTTGCGCATCCACCGATGCCTGCCATGCGACGACACCGTCATCGCGACTGTAGATCGAGGTCACCGGCACCTTGGCGCCGTCACGCAACATCGCGCGCACTGCGGGGTCGCGACTGTCGCGTCCACCGAGTGCCGCATACACAGAGGACAAATGGCTTGCTGCGGGATCCGCATTCAGCGGCGATCCGAGTGCGACCACCGATTCCACCGCGACGGGCACGCGGCCGGCAACCATGCGCGCGATCAATCCGCCGAGCGACCAACCGACGATTCGCACGGGCCGCTGCGTGCTGCGCGCAATAGCACGCACACGCTGCGAGAGCTTGCGCATGACGCCGTCGCGCGGACCGCGGTTGATGCCCTGGTTCCACGTATGCACGTCGTAGCCTGCAAGTTCCAAATGATGGCGCAGCAACTCGGTCGCCGCATCATTTGTGCCGAGCCCCGGCAGGACCAGCACCGGATCGCCGTTCGAACGCTGTGCCGGCGAACGGCGTGCAAGCAAGGCCTTGCCGAGGCCGCGTAGCGCTTTCAATTCACCCAGCGTTTTCCACAGCGACGGCGGTGCTATTTTTGGCGCGTCCGACAGTGTCGTCATCGCGTTCTCCCATTGCTTGAGCCGCTGACGGTAGAGGAATCGCCCTGAACGGCTTCGCAATTGCGCGTCTCAAAAGAGCAACCGCGCCGCTTGCGTGCGTTGCGTTTGGGTGAGGCGGGAATTGGGTGCCACCGGTCCGAATCCGAGCAAATAGTCGATCGCACGAGCGCCTTTGGTATCGGCTTGAAAAGGATCGGCGCCGGCATCCAGCAGCAGCTGGATCATCGCGAGCGAGCCGCTCGCTGCGGCGTACATCAGCGGTGTACGCGCGTCGTGCGCAAGCGAATAGCTCCACCCATCGCGCGTTTCCATCGTCGTCGCGTTGACCGCGGCGTGATGCGCGAGGAGCACGCGTGCGCTTTCGATCAGATCGTGCTGCGCGGCGAGCATCAGCGGCGTCTTTTCGATGACATCGCCCAGGTCCACGTTCTGCACACGCGCGAGCAACGAATCAAGCGCCTTGGGACTCGCAACCGCGACATGCAGCAGCGGATCCATGCCGGCGAACGCTGCGCAGGCTTCGGTCTCGGGAGAGTCGTGTTGCCTATCGGCCGGATCGAGCTGCGCGAGATCCTGCGGCACACCGCCCGCAAGCAACGTGGCGCGCGGAGAAAACCTCGGCACTGCGCCGCCACACTCAGCGCCCAGCACGGCCCCGAACAGACCCGATTTTGCAGCGCGCCGGCTTTCCTCGTCGTTGAGTCCGCGCAGTTGATAGAACGCTGCGATCTTTTCGTGCAGTTGCTCGTAGCGCGACTTGAGCGCAGCGGTAACCTGCTGGTTGCCGATCGAAAGCATGCTCCATGTCTCGTACGGATAGGCGAACACGGGCTCGGGGTTCGCGAGCAGCCCGCGCGGATCGAGCTTCAGCGCCTCGAACGCCTGCGTCTGTGCCACCTCGAAGCCGTACTTCATGGTGCCTTCGTAGGTGTCGATGAAGTCCCCATCCGCTTCGGCTGCAGCGTCGACGAACGCACGCAACTCCGCGTCCGGAAATCCGTGCACCGTGCCGCGCCCCCACCCGCAGCCCGAGCGTGGAACGAAGTTGTCGCGATTGCTGCCGTAGCGTGATTGCGTCGCCGCAAGCAGCTTTGGTTGCGCGACGAGAACGTCGCAGGGGATCGCGTAGAACGCGGACTCGGAGTTCGCTACGCCCGATTCGGAGGCCCAGACGATTCTCGGCACAAGGCTCTCGTCACTGCCATCGTAGGCGGCGTCGGCGCCCTCTATCGGCTCGCCGCAGCAGTCTTCGTTGGTCGGGGATTCCTCGACGCCTTCGAGGAGCAACGCAATCCGCGCATCGCGTGTCGGCGTCTGCTTGCGGAACGCATGCAGAAACAAGGCGAAGTCGAGTTTCCCCACGGCGTCGCCTGTCGCAGATTCAAGTGCGACTTCGGCCGCGTCGGGATTTTTCGCCATGTGTTGCACGGCCGTCTCGCGGTCCCATGGCGGCGGCGGCGCGACATCCGACGCCACGCTGTCCACCTTCGCAGGCGCGGCGTCTACGTGCGGCATGAGGCGCTGCGGCTCCGCGATGATCGCCTCGATACGGGATGGATCGGCCGTATCCAGCGGACACGCGAGCAACGGGCCATTGAGTGACTTCGCTTCCACAGCGGCGGTCGCGAACTGGGCAGCCCTTCCCTGCACCGTTCGGCAGGGCAGGCGCAGCCATGTCTCGTCAAGCGCGTCGGGCACGCTCTGGGCCGGCCCTTTCGAGTTCATGCGCCGAGTTGCGAGCGTCATGAATTCGCGCTGAGCCGTCTCGATGAACAACACGCTGTCGGCCGCGCGCAGTCCTGCCAACAGGCGCACAAGCGGCGAGGTGCTCGCCGCCGCGTGATCGATGACGGCGAAATACGCTTCGCGCTCCGCGGCAAGGGCTCTCTGATAGTCCGCTTCTCCCGTCGGCAACGCGGAACGGCGCTTGCGTGCTGCGCCCGCGACATCCGCCAGCGCCGCATTCATCGCTGGGTCGTCGCCCTCAAGAAAGGCGGCGTAGGCATCGACGACGCGCTCGAGCGCATCGCCTGCCTGGCCCACAGGCAGCACATGACGCGGCCTTCGTGCAGCGACACGTTCAAGGTTCGACTGGATGCGCACGAACACGCGGCGCGGATCGGAGTACGCGTTGGCGCGTGTATCCGTGTCGACCACCGGGCTATCTGCGTAATGGGAGCCGCACGCTGCCATTACCAACAGCGTCGCGACGCAGGCACTGAGGTGGAGAATCCTTGCAGTAAATGTCGTCATGAGATTTTCGAAGGTTCCTGATAGGCAGGCATCAGGTGCGCGCAGGCCTGGATACAGTGACACGCCAAACTGGCGGAGGCCGGCCTTTTTACGGACCAAAGCGGCCACGCGGATGTCGGCCTGTTCCCTGAGTAGCCGGACGAACGCTTCCGTTGTGCGCGCTGCATTCATCGCGCGACATCCCGCGCGCGAAGACGTGGGTATTGACGGGCCGGGTGGTGGGTTTGTGGTTTAGAGGGTGACGTGCGGGACAAACAAGGAATTCGGGCCTCGGAAAATGCGCCCGATACCTAGTTCGCTGACCTCAGCCTCAAATCAATCCACGCTCAATCGCTACTTGCCACCGCTTGCAGGCTCAATCGACACATCAATCTTCATCAACACGGCACCCAATGCATCGTCCCTGACTTTTTCAC
>JBDSFA010000285.1:0-5947 GCA_039919785.1 Dokdonella sp.
CAGCATGGGGACGCGCGCTTGTTCGAATGGAGCTGCAAGTGACCCCGACGACAACGCCCATGGCCGCCTGGCTCGAAAGCGCCTGGCTCGCCCGCTACCTCGATCGCCAGCTCAGCGGCGACGAAGCAGCGTGGTTCGAGGCGTATTTGCTGGACAAGCCGGAGTTGCTGGGGATGGTGGAGGTGGATAACGCGTTGCGGGATGGTTTGGCGGTGGAGGTGGTGGCTTTGCGGTCTGAGGTCGATTCTGGACGGCAGCGCGAAGCAGGCAGTGACGTAGGCGAAGTGCTTGCCGCGAACACCACTTCGTCATTCGAGCACACGCCAAAATTACGGTCTGCGGCCATCAGTCGCTTCCCTGCACGGGTAGGCGTTGCCGCTTCGCTTGTGCTGGGGCTCGGCATCGGTTGGATGAGCCAACATGCGCTCGTCTCCAGGCATGAAGCCGAGAACCTCATAGCAAACCCCACGCGCGTCGTTTTCGACACGATGCGTGGTACTCCGTCTGCCCCTGAAATCGAGCGCGCCGACAGTCGCTCGCCCTATGTGCTTGTCGAAGTCGCGGTGCCGCCGGGTGCAGAGGCCGTAACCCTCGATGTTGGCGGCCCAACGAGGACCGCGCTCTCGCCGTCGGCGGAGGGGTTTGTCAGCTTCCTTATCGCCCGCGTAGAAATCGGGCCATTGAAGAAGGCGGTTGTGCGCTATTCAATTGGCGGCTCTGAGAAAACGCGGGACATCCCGCTGTTCCAACTTGAGAGGAGCGACAAACGATGAAAAGCATTTTGGTGGCGTCGTCGCTGTTTGTTGCAGCTAGCTCGCTGCTTGGTTGTTGCCATCAGGTGATCAAAAAGCCTGAGGGGCCCGCGAATCTCACGCACCCTCTTGCCGCAGGTGTAGCTGCTAAGCCAGCTCCCACGATCTGCCAAGATTCTGGCGACATGGTGACGCTGAGCGGGTCCGAGTACGGCGACAAGGCTCCTTTCGGGAAAATTATAAGAAGGACAGCCCGCAAGATCCAAAACCTGACTTTGTTCAATACGGGGCGCTGCCCTATCGTCGCGAGCCACCCGTCTTACAACAAGGTTTGTTCAAACGGTGAAGCGCCAGTCTTCGACTCTGACAAATCCCCTAATCTGCTTACCGTGAGTACGACTACTGCCGGCCCTCACCTGGATGCATGGGATAGCGACGGGACGCACATCGTCGATGTCGATCTCAAGCAGAATAAATCAGCAAGAGGCTCCGACTACATTTCATGGTTGCAGGGAGACGACAGTGGGAGTGGTAACACGTTCTTCGTTTATTTGGACAATGTCGTCGCGGCAGGCTATCTGGCGAAGTACTACATGGTCGAAGTCTTTTACAAAGGTTTCTGCGAGGATGATCGCCCGGACAACAGCGAAGGTGTCTTGGCGCCAACCTGCCGACCTGGCGCAGCTTGTCAGGGAAACACCACTGGTGGACCCGAGCACCAATGACGCATAGAGCAAGGAGCACGGAGCATGCCGGCGCTCGACGCAATCGTACTCACGAGTGCCATCATCCTGTCGCTCGGAACGATGGGGACGGCGGCGGCGACTGCAGCGGTCACACTTGACTGCAGAGTGCCTTCGCGGCAGGTCATCGCGCTCCCCGCGAGCGCCCCGATCACCGTGCAGGCAACCGCGCTCGGTGCATGGTTGGAAATCGAGGAGGCGGGCGCCGATGTCACGGTTACCAGTGCGCCCGCCGCGAGCATCGAAGTCACAGTACCTCCGCGCTATGGACGGTTCCTGCTCCCGGTGGGGCAGACCACCTATGTGCACATTGCGCGTTCGCAGGCAGCGGAGTCCACGGCCGGCGTAAGTGTTGCCCTGCGCTGCAATGCATCGTTGGCTGACCAGGCGCGTGTCGAATGGTATCGCCTCGCCGCCAAGGTCTCATCGACATTGCTGCCTGTGTCCCAAGGTATTGCGGTCGACCAAACGCTGGGTGCGATTGCGGAAATCGAAACGCGTGCACCTGATGCAGCGGCTGTGGCTCTGGTGGCGCATCTGCGTGCGCAAGCATGGTTCACTGCCAACCGAACTGCGGATTCCGTAAAGAACTTCGCGGATGCCGAATCCGCGTGGCTGCTGGCGGAGGACCCTTCGCGTGCACTTGCCGCGCGTGTGGGGAGAATTGAAGAACTCAATCGTGCAGGCAGGTATCGGGAAGCACTCGCGCTGGCTGCCGTTCCCGCGGGAGTGAAGGCAACCGATCGCTACTTCGTGGATCGAATCGGCTTTTCGCGCTGCCTCGCGCACAAGTACCTTGGCGAGCTGCGTGCAGCTGCGACCTGCTATACGCGCGCTATCGAACTGCAGCAGGCAGCCGGAGAGCGTGCCGAGAGTTCAGGTCTGATCCTCGCGCTCGCGGATACCCTGCGTGATCTTGGGCAGCCAACTGTCGCGGAACATGCGGCGCTGCGCGCCTATGCCATGGCGGATGGGCCTGACGCGCCGATCCTGCGCGGTCGCGCGCAACTGCTTTTATACGACCTGCTGCTGGATCGCGGCGAAGTGCCCGATGCATTGAATCGCATCGAGGACGCGCTAGACGAGTTCGGCTCAGTGCACGCGACTAGGTGGGAGGCGAACGCAATGCTACGCGCCGCATGGTTGTATGCACAATTTGGAGCTGTTGAAGAGGCGCGCGCATTCGTCGCCGCAGCGCTGGAGAGATTGTCTGAGCGTGACGCTCCGGCACGGGTGGCAGCTGCGGAGCTGCAGGCTGCCGACCTCAACCGCCGCAGCGGAGAAAATGCGACCGCGCTCGTGTCTGCACACGCTGCCGAGGCAATCTATCTGCGTCTCGATATGTCGACTGAACTGGATGCGTGTCGGACGCTGATTGCTGAACTTGAACTGGATTCGGGGAATGTTGACGCGGCCGCGGCAACCATCGGTGACCTGACACCCAAGTCGGAGGCGACGTCGTCCAAGAGACAGCTTGTCGAGGCGCGCATTGCGATCGCGCGCCGCGAGCCAGCTGTTGCGCAAGCAATTGTCGAACACTTGCGCGCACGACCGCATTCGCTGCCTCAGCAGGTCGAACTTGCCTCACTGCAGGCACGGTTGCTTGCGCTGTCGGGTAAAACCAGGCAGGCGCTGCAAGCGCTCCGCGGCATGGCGGTCAAGGTGCGTGTGAATGCGGAGTCAGCGCGCAACCCGCTATTGGCTGACTTGCTGGTGCGGCAACTGGCACCGCTGCGAGCAATGGCGATAGAGCTCATTGTCGGTGCGACGCATTCCGCGAGCGACGATGTAGTGCCGAGCGAATCTGAAAGGCTGGTCGAAATTTGGGATTGGTTGCAACTTTCCCTCCCACCGCACGTGTCGGTCGATGCGCGGTCACATGCGACGGGAAGCGAGAATCGGTTTGACGCAGCCGTCGCGAATGAATTGCTTGCTGATCCTGTGCGGCGTGCGCATCACGCCAATGCCGATGCGGCGCGCGACCTTCTTTCCGTCATGACTGAAGCGGGCCCGCATCTGCACAAATCCGCACGGTTGCCCATGCTGCAATCCAGGGGCGTTTTGCAGTCGATGTTGGGACAGGACAAGGCCTTCGTTACCTATCTGGATGGGAACACGACTGGCGCATTGCTTTGGATGACGGACACGAAGGCGTGGTTGATTCCAGCGCTGGTCGTCCAGGAGCTGCGCATGCACAAGGCACGCCTCCTCGATTTGATTGCAAGCCCCGGCAACTCGGTCGCCTTGATCAGGCAGGCAGCGGACGCGCTCTCGTTTGATCTGCTGGCGACAGCGCCGATCGAGGCGCAACGGAGAACCCTGCTCGTCGATGCGGGCGGTGAGCTTGCTGGCATTCCATGGACCGTATTGCGATGGCGAGGAAGCGATGTCGACCTGATCGAGAACACGACCATCAGTCTGGTCCAGCCGCAACTGCTGTGCTGCGACTCTCAGGTAGCGGCGCCGCTGCGCGGGCGCGTGTTCGTTACCCTCCGGCAGCAGTCCGCAGATGCCGGTCGACCGGAATTGCCCACGGCGGCAGTCGAGACTCAATTGATCTCGTCGGCAGTTGGAAATGCCGGTGCATTCACGGCCACTTTCACAACCGACAGAGATGCCGTATTCGATGCACTAAAGCAGCCTGGTGACTGGATTCATTTTGCCATGCACGGCCAGTCTCTGCCGAACCGAATTGGCTTCAGCGGAATCTGGCTGGCAGGCAAGACAGAATCGGCGCCATTTTTCCTCAACGCGATCGACGCGCTCAGCCACGATGTCGCCAGTGAACTGGTCGTGTTGGGGACATGTCAGTCGGCGCTGCGCGCTCGCGACGGGGTACATGCCGCGTTGAGTTTTGCAGACGCAATTTCGCGTGCGGGGGCGCGCAACGTCATCGCTGCGCTCTGGCCGATCAGCGATTCCGCTGCGGCGCTGTGGGTGCCCGCATTTTACAAGCATGCAGCAACGCAGGGACAAGACGAATTCGCGGAAGCACTTCGAGACGCTCAATTGCGTCTTCGTGAAAGCCGAAATTTTAGGCATCCTTACTACTGGAGCTCGCTGATTCACTTGCAGCAACTCGAGTCGAAGCAGAACCTGGCAGGCCTTGATGTGAGCATGGCGGGCGACGTAGCGAGCCTGAGAGAAGCGCCATTCGTTGAATCCGGATTCTAGCTGGCGACATCATTTCAACAGAAAGGATATAAAAGATGACCACCCCCGGGTTCAGGCTCCTTCGTCGCGACAGGGCGGATATTTTCTACATCCTCGATGACGAAGGGCAACATCCCATCGATCCAAGGATGGCCGTCGACACGCTGGGCGAAGATGCACGTCGAACGATTGTTCCACCGCGTCGGTTCTGGGATTCGATCAACTCGCGAACGCGCACTCAGTCGCCTGCGAGTTTCGAGAATGCCTGGACCCACTTGATTCCTGTCGGGGATCAGGGATATCGACTAACATGCGTCAGTTTCGCGCTAGTCGCGGCCATTGAACTTTTTGCCTTGCGTAGAGGCAAGAAATGGTCGCTATCCGAGCAGTTCGCCAACTGGGTCTTCAATTCCTACGAAACGGATAGGTACGCGGATGGTGTCAGTCTGTTCAATGGCGTCCAGCGACTGGCGAGTTGGGGCACATGTCCGCGGGAGCTCTGCGAGTATCAGGATGCCAATATGACTGCTGATCCCGAAGAGGCTCCGAGTAGTGAGGCCTTCAAAGCAGCCACGTATGGGATCTCGCGGTACGCATTGATCGACCGTCCGCTGATGGGTTGCGCTGGCAAGGGCTGCTGCAAGGAGGAGCCAAATCTCGACGGGCCCTACATTTCCAATACTTCGTATCTTGAGTGCATTCTCGCGAGCGAGCACGATATCGTCGTCACAATGGCCGCGGAATCAATGAACAGTTGTGGCGATGTAGTGACCACGTACTACCAGCCCCTTCCAGATTCCTTCTTCTGTCTGCCCTGGCCTCCTCTGGCCGGGCACGCAATGGTCATGGTCGGTTACAATCGAATCGGACCGACCCCGTATTTTGTTTTCCGAAATAGCTGGGGCAAGAGCGTTGCCTATTGGCGTTTCAGCTATGACTACGTGCGCAGGTACGCTCGCTACGGTGTCGTTGTCATGGGCGTATCAGACCGCATGCCAGCATATCCGCGCTGCTGAAATTATTGCGGGAGCGATTTCGAGGTGCGCGTCGCCGCCGAAACGATTCCCCGCGAGTACATCACGCCAAGCTCGCCGGGATCAAGGACGTCGACGCCGCTCGGCGGCGCATGGGATCGGCCAGCGCAATGACGCATGGAGCCGGATTTCTTGTATCGCGCTTGCGTGGGTTTCGTCGCGAAGCCGAAAAGGCCCCGCCGGGCAAACGCCATAAAATAAGTCCGCTAAACCCGCCCCGAAACCGGCAGCAACGCCCCGGTGATCGCCGCCGCCTGCTCCGACA
>JBDSFA010000460.1:0-8444 GCA_039919785.1 Dokdonella sp.
CTTCATTGGCAACGCGCACGATCACGGCTTCGCCGGGAACGTGGATGCTGAGCTTGGCGGGCATGCGGCGACCGGTGCTCAGGGCAGGCCGCTGAGCCGTCCGAGCGCGAAGCGGATATTGCCCGTGAAGCCGACAACTTCGCCTTCCGCGTTGACGAGATCGCGCGCGGAGCGCCAGGTATTCGGCAATGCGGGGCCGCCGAGCACGGCGCAGTGATAGTCGAGATCGTCTAGATGGCTGATCGCCTGCGCGTAGTTGCCCGCTTGGAAGGCAGCGCGACTGATGTCCAGATCGGTCATCAGGGTGAGCTGTGCGGTCAGGCCGATTGCAGAATCGCTCAGGCGCGCTTCAAGGCCGGCGTAGACTTGCGAGGCGTCCGTTGTGTAGTCCTGCACGATGTCCCTGGCCACCACGAACTCGGAGAAGCCACCGGCAGTGCCACGCACGCGGACGCTGCCGCTGACGACCGACGCCGTGAGGTCGTGGAACGGAGCGACGCCGCCGACCGGCGCCTTGACCAGCCGATACTGCGAATACGGCGAAAACACGAGGTCGGGTGTGTCGAGATCGACCTTGACGCCATAGTAGAACTGCAAGCCGCACCCCGCTGGAGGCTCCACCGTGACCCGCACGGGAAACGCGGGATCGATGGCCTGGTTCGGCGGCAACCGGCCATTGATGTTCGCGATCGCGGTCGCATCGAGCACATCCGCCGTCAACCCGAGGCAGGTGACGGTCAAGTTGTGAGGCGCCTCGAATTCAAGTTCGAATTCGGCCGTGTAGTTGCCGCTACCCGGAAGCGGCACGGGCAAGGTGATGTCGGCGTGCGCCTTGTTGCCGCCGATGATCGTGACGACCACGGCCGCTCGCGACACATCGCATTGGAACAGCGCGATGCAGCCGGCAAAGCCCGCGATGGCGGCGTGGCGGAAACGACGATGAGCCATGTGTCCTCGCAGGAGACGATGTTCGCGCCGGCTGTCAAGCCCGATCGCTGTCCGCACAGTAATCCAGCCGCTGCGGCCCGTCGATAGCGGGCTCGAATGATCGCTGTCGCGTGGGCGTAGTCCCTGCAATCTGCTGGGCGGAAACACCCAGCAGGGTGGTCTGCCAACTTGCGCGTTGAAGAGGCCGCAGCCGTTATCGCTGCCGGGGAAGTGTGGTTTGCGGCCCCTGCTGAATTCTTCATAGTGCTTGCGGAGGCGGGCGCTACAATCGATGCGAAAGCAAGGGGAACCGCGCATTGGGGGATGTCGGCGCAATCACGGTCTTGCTGCAGCGTCTGTGCGCTGGCGAAGTGCAGGAGGAGTCGGAGCTGCTGCCGTTGGTCTATGCGGAGCTGCGCCTGCTCGCTGCCCGCTATCTGCGCGGAGAGCGCGCCGGACATACCCTGTTGCCAACCGCGCTCGTGCACGAAGCGAATCTGCGACTGGTCGGCACTGCCTTGCTGGCGTCGAATGACCGGCGGCAGTTCTTTGCCAGTGCTGCGGCTGTTCAAGCACGCACTCGAAAGCTGCGATACCAGCGCACGCGGGCGTGAGCAGCGGGGGGAACTACAGAATGACTATTCGTCATTGTTGACGTCGATGGGCCGCTATGCCGAAGCACTCGACATGGGCCAGCAGGCGCAACGGATCAAGGACGCATCAGCCGACACGCCGCCGCGGGAGCGCGCTGTCGGGTTGGTCAATATCGCCTCCGCACTCGATGGGCTACGTCGATTCGATGAAGCTGCCGCCGTCTATGCGGACGCGTTGCGACAGTTCGAAGCGATGTCACCGCCACCGCAGTTCGATATCTCGATCGCGCTCGACAACCTGGCCTATCTGCAAGGCGAGATGGGTCATCTCGATCAAGCCGTCGTTTCGCAGCAGCGCTCGATCGCGTTGCACCGCAAGGTGATGGGGCCGGACTATCCGCGTCTGGTCGTGTCCTTGTCGAATCTCGCCCAGCAATACGCCAAGCTCGGGCGCCACGATGAGGCAGCCGAGGGCATGCGTGACGCGTTACGGCTCGCGCCGCAGGCTTACAGCAAGGACGACCAGATGCTCGGCCATCTCTACACGGCGGCGGCCAACATCGCGCTTGCTCGTGGCGATGCCACGGAAACGCAGGCGCAGGCGAAACTTGCGCTCGACGTCTATGACCATACCCAAGCGGTCGAGCCAGGGCGGCGCGAAAAGGGGCAGGCGGTGCTTGATGCGAGTCGCGGGTTGAAGTCGGCGCTTGCCAACGTGGCGCCCCGGAAATAGGTGCCATGCGTGCCTGCTGCAAGCAGTGAATGGTCTTCCAGCGACGTATCGAAAAAGGGATATTCAATGAGATCTCTGTTTATGCTCGGTGCGCTTGCGCCGTCCGGCGGTCGTGCCGTTGCACGATGTTAAAGTGCCGTGGATTCCTCATGCCACGATTGCGAGAGCGACGCGATGACCAACCTTGCACCCTACCCAGTCGGCACACCCGGCCATTCATGGAACGAAGCCGACATTGCCGAGTGGCGCTCACGCCAGACGCGCCAGCGCAGCTACGAAACGGATGTGCTGCAACGGGTAGTGCAATTGCGCGCGCACTTCGACGTGACGCAATACGGTGTGCTCGACTATCCGCCGGACAGCTATCCGCTGTTCGCAATTCGCAGCGGTAACTGGGACGATCGTCTTCCTTGCGCGCTGGTTACCGGTGGCGTGCATGGCTATGAAACCAGTGGCGTACACGGAGCATTGCAGTTCGTCGAGACACACGCGTCGAGCTTCGCGGGGCGCATCAACCTGCTCGTGGTGCCGTGTGTGAGTCCGTGGGCGTACGAACGTATTCATCGCTGGAATCCGCAGGCGGTCGATCCGAACCGCTCGTTCCGCGCAGACAGCCCTGCGCCCGAGTCGGCGGCGTTGATGCAGCTCGTCGCTCCCTTGCGAGATCGCATGCTGATGCATATCGACTTGCACGAAACCACCGACAGCGATGAATCCGAATTCCGCCCTGCGCTGGCAGCGCGCGACGGCAAAACTTCCGAGCCCGGTGAAATCCCCGACGGCTTTTACGTCGTCGACGATAGCGAAAATCCGCAACCTGCATTTCAGCAGGCGGTCATCGCGGCGGTAGCGAAGGTCACCCACATTGCAGCGGCGGACAAGAACGGCGAGATGATCGGCTCCCCGGTATTCGCACCGGGCGTCATCCGGTATCCGCTCGAAAGGCTTGGCCTGTGCGCGCGCGTCACTCGTGCGCGCTACACCACAACCACCGAGGTCTATCCCGATAGCCCGCGCGCGACGGCCGAGCAATGCAATGCGGCGCAGGTTGCTGCCGTGTGCGCGGCGCTGGACTTTGCATTGGCGCACGGCGCGACCAACGAGGGCTGAGCAAAGGCGAGTAGACGGTCGATCGTCAGTTTTTATCGACGCGATCGGAGTCGGTCGGCTTGCTTGGGAGGCAACACGAGCTCCAGGCGTGCCACGCATCGCCGCTATCTGGCGTCGTAGAAAAATTCCGCTGACACGCGGAGTCGGAATTCGCATTGCGTCCGTGACGACGCGAATGAACGGGTTACGACGGTCCACGTCAGACATTGGAAGATTGCCAGGGCTCTCCTGACATCGCCGATAGCGCTGTTCAGCGCGCGCTCTCACGCAACAGTTGGTAGTCATGCAGCAGGCGGGTCGGCGCTGTCTCACTGCGAACTACGCGCCGGCAAATTGACAATCGAGATTCAAGATCGGCGGCGCGACAAAGCGAATCTGAGCCAACGTCACTCCAGCCCATCCTTGAAGATCACATCGGATTGCAAACGTAATACACCAGTAGCGAATGCCTGGGGGAAGTCAAGCGAGTCCAGCAGCATCCCGGCGATCACCGGACGTTCGCCCGAGAGCACCATCGCGGTCGGCACGCCGACGGGATTGGAGGCGAGAGGGAAGGTGTATCTGTTCATGCCGTCGATGTCGAAAGTGTCATCGAGCGTGCCGTAGAAGAACATGCGCGCGGCGAAGAAGCGCCGCGTGCTGCTTCCGTTCGGATCGATCCAGCCGGCTGCCGTGAGGCGACGGTCTCGACGGAATGCGAGTGCGGCAATGTTGGTGCCCTCTTCTTTCTGGAACAAAACCAGGCCGCCGCCACCAAAGGTCGTGTCGGCCATGCCGTCTCGCTTCGTGCGCATCAGAAGGGCGCCGGGAACCACGCTCGCGGTATGGGTGATGTTTGCAGCGAGCACGATGCCGTCGTTGTAGGGATCGATCGCAATGGCAGATGTCGCATAGCTGCCGAAGACGTTGAGGTCGACGTAACCCGTCCCGTTGAAAGTCGTGTCGAGTTGTCCGGCGGGTGTAGTGCGCACGAGGAGCGGCCGCTGCTGGTTGTTCTGGTCGTCATAGGCCTCGCTGTAGCCGCCGAGCACAACGCGGCCCTGCGTATCGACGGCGATCGCGGTCGCGACTTCAAGCAGGTAGTGGTCCTGATTGTCGCTGCGGCCGAAACTGACCCAGCCCGCGTTGCCGAAGCCGGTGTCGACGCTGCCGTTCGTGTTGATGCGCACGGCGGTAAAGTCGTCGGGAGTGCCGTGCCCGCAGTTCTCGCAGGAGCCGACGAGCAGGATCTTGCCATCCGGCGCCTGGATCGCGTTGCGAAAAAGAAATCCTGCGCCAGCGAACGGCTGGCTTGTGACGATCACCTTGCCACCGACGCCAAAGCTCGTGTCGAGGCTGCCATTCGCATGCAGCTTCAGCAGTGCTGGCTGTTCGTAGGGTGCGGTCATGCTCTGGACGTCGCCTACCACGAACATGCCGTTGCCTGGCGCCGGGAAGATGCCGAGGCAGTCGTCCTTGAGCGGTGTCGGTCCGAAATACACGAGCTGCCAACCGCCGGTTCCGAACGTCGCGTCGATGGAGCCTGCGGCGTCGAACTTGGTCACAGCGCAGGCATCGAAACGATTTGGCCCGATGGTCTGGAACGTACTCACGGTGACCGTGCTGCCGTCGGCGAGCACGGCGACTCCATGCGTTCGTGCATCGACGACATCCGCTCCCTGATAGGTCGCGGGCCATTGGAACAAGGTGCGGCCATCGCCGGAGAAGGTCGGGTCGGGATCACCGTCGTCGGCGAAGGCGGTGCCTGTCGTGCCGATGAGAAATACGAGCACCACGCCGATGCGCATTCCGCAGCCGCGGAGGCGGGCGAGGGCGGGAGCTACCCGCGGAGACGTTGAAATCGGTTGCATGATGACCTCTCGTGAATCGCCGGCCCCAGCCGTATGGACCACGCTCTATCCAGATTCACGGAAGATCGCGGTGCCAGGGGCCAGGTTGGATTCACGACGCGCATGCCATGCGGCGCCAAGCTTGCGCGCCAGAAAGGCCAACGGCTTGATCGAACGAACACCTCGGCGCTACCGATGTCTATGTCAGCGAGACAACATGAAGAAGTTCATGCAAAGCTTGACGGGAGCGTTCAAGGTGTCCATTGGAGCGGAGGAACTATCGGATTCGCCTCTGCTTCATCGTCTGGGCTCCGTAGACTTCGACGGCAGATCAGGCGTCTTCGACGGAAGCTCGTTCGTCTTGCCTTCCTCATGGTCTTGACCGCTTGCCGCCGCTTTCGCAGCTGTGACTTTCGCAGCCACCGCTTTTACTGCATTGGCAGACTCGCCGCATCCAGTGATGACGCTGGGCGTCGGATGTTTGCCGAGCTCGGGAAAATTGGGCGCGCCAGTAATGGTGACCCGCGAGAACTTGCAGTTATCGTCCAGCCGTGGAGGCTGAGCCTTGACCCGGGGCGTGTGCCATCCGTTTGAGAACTTCTTGCCATCGCGCAGCTCTGTCTTGTGGATCAAACACGCAAAGACCGCTGGCCAGCTGGTTGGATCCTCGCCGGTCAGCTTCTTCAGGTGCTTGAAAGCCGCCGGCTCGTTGGGAAACGTCGTTCCCTTCGCGATCAGGCCATCGACCACCTCACCGTACCAGCCGAACGTCACGTCATAGGCGTATTGCAGGTCGTCGCAATGCTCAGTCTCGCCTTCGCGGATCTTGGCGGCGCCGCCCGGAAAGATCCGCCATTGCAGCGGCGGCTTCGCGTCCGGGCAATCGGCGTGATCCTGACTGAGGAAGATGCCGGTCCCCTCGATAAACGTGTCGGTCGTTGTGAAAACCGAGGTGATCGGCGGCAGCGCGACTTGCAGGGGCTCAAGCGCAACACCGCCTTTTACCTTGCGCGTCTTGAGAGCCATGCGGACCTGGCCGGCGAATCGTGTCAGGCCGAAGTCGTCGGTGCTGGTGTGGGGCTGGGCGAGGTAGTCCTTGCGCGCCATGCCTTTGGGCGCGCACGTCGGGCGAGCGACGCTCGCAGTCACGAGTTGCGGACCTTTTTCAACGCCGTCCTCTTGAGATAACTTCTCGTGTGCGGGTGTGGCGGGTTTGTCGCGATAAGGCACGCGCGCGAGCGGCGCCTCCTCTTTTTTCTTGTTGTCGGGGCCAGGCTCGCGCTGCAGCAGGGGCGCACGCGCAAGTCGACTCAACCCGCCAGAAAGAGAAGTGCCAGCAATTCCTGGATCAGCGCCCGCGATCGCGCGTTGCGCGGCGGCCTCCGCTTCCTGCTCAAGCGGGTCGTTTGCGGGGCCAATCGCGATGCCCGCGCGAGCGTTCGATGCGTGTGTCCCGTGTTGCTGCACTACGTGCGCAAGTTCGTGGGCAATCAGCCGCCGTCCGGCAGCTGTTTGCGGCGCATACTCGCCGTCGGCGAACACCACATCCGAACCTACCGTGTACGCACGGGCCCCAACTGCGGCAGCAGAGTCCGCCGCGTGGGCATGCGTGTGGAGTCGAACGTTGCTGAAATCGTGGGCGAAGCGGCGCCCCATGTCATCGCGCAGCTCGTCTGGCAACGAGCCGCCGCCACGTGCCAGCGCTTCTTCAACGATGGGCGGTGCAACAGTTTGTCCTGATTCGGTCGAGTCAACACGCTGGGTCTGCAAGCGCTGATGTTCGTGCATCTGACATCGCGAGCATCCGACGCCGCAGGCACACGTGCGCCACAGCGTCGGCTGAATCGTTCGTGCCGCAGAAGCATGCACCGGAACCCGGCTGAAATCGTGAGCGAAGCGAGATGCACCTGTGCCGGTCGAACTCCCTTCGCGTTCGTGAGCGCCGGTCTGCAACATCCGTTGCTCAATGGTGGACTGCGAGTGCTGCTGAGAATTCGCGTGATGATTCAGCCCAGCTGTTGCCGTGCTTGACCGAGTAACGCTCGATGATGATTGCTTTTTGGGTCGAATTTGCTTTTGCGCAAAGGTTGTCATGTTCTATCCCCTATGCGTTGCAGTCTCGCTGCCTGATGAGGCTGAAGAAAAGCTGGCCTCGATCTTGCTCGCATGAAGCGAGACGATCAAGAGAGTCGGCGATAGCGCAATACATGGGCCTGAGCCATGAGTGACTGCCGGCGGGTCTGCAAGCCTAGTTGGTGCCGGGTTTCGTTCGCGCAGGGTCGGCAACGCCGGCCAGTTCAAGCCAGGTCGACAAATGGCCGCCTGGCTTCGCTTGCTACACACACAGCACTGCAACCGCGGGAATGAGCGATTGGGCACCCTCAGCTGTCGCAGCGATGCCTACCTGCGCACGCTTCTGACCCAGGGTGCGCGCAGCAGCCTGCAGCGCGCCAAGGCCGTTGCCATCGAAAAGGCCACGCCAGAGCAACAGTGGATTCGCATACTCGATGGACGGCTACCCTTCGGCAAGGTGCTGGTCGCCATCGCCAACAAACATGCGCGGCAGATCTGGACAATGCTGGCACATGGTGTGGACTACGACCCGCACGCGTGCCTCCATCATCCGATGCAGCAACAAGCGCACGCCGCTTGATCACCTGAGTTTCGATTCATCGTCAGCGCAGCGCGGTAGCAACGGGTCAGACCCACCCGGAGAGAACCTGACTAACTAATCGGACGTCAACAAGGTGCCTCGATTGATCCTCGAACACCGACGACACCGATGAATGAACGAGGTCTCCGGGCGCGGTTTATACCCTGGTCCGCATCAGAAGCATCGATGCAACAAGACCGTTTACGGAAATGCAGTCTGGCAGCGTTGCAATCCGCATTGAGCTGACAAGGCAACACGCAGCACAGAGGGCAACACGATCACCGGCAGCGGCCTGCAAGCCCAGGGCAAAAGCCTCATGCGCTCGGAGTTGACGGGAAGTCTCTTACGGACTGGTTAGGCATGTTACGCACACCATTCACCCAATGCATCAGGCGAAGAGCAACCGTGCATCATTATGTTCATCGGATCATCTCCAAATCCGAGTGCAAACTCATTTGCGTCTTCGAGCGTCAATAGCCAACTGCCGCTGCTTTGTGCTACCTGATTAGCCCCGACGCTCAGCGCCAAGTCGCGTGAAGTGAGACGCGCACCGCCGAGGATGCCGCTGTCCCGAACGTGGAGTGGCGTCATGGCGATCA
>JBDSFA010000058.1:0-7193 GCA_039919785.1 Dokdonella sp.
AACCCAAGTAACGGAGATACTCGAATGTCCAGCAAGATCGGCAATACCCTCGGCCTCGCGATCGGTGCCGCGTTCATCGGTTCGCTTTCGCTCAGCCAGCTCGCTGCCGCCAGCCCGGCGTTCCAGGTGAGCGACCTTGCCTCCGGCTACATGCTCGCGGCTGCAGCTGAAGGCAAGTGCGGCGAAGGCAAGTGCGGCGTCGCGAAGATGGATACTGACAAGGACGGCAAGGTTTCGATGACCGAAGCCACCACCGGTGGTTTCAGCGAGAGCCAGGTCAAGACCTGGGACAAGAACGCAGACGGCATGCTCGACGGCACCGAACTCGCCGCGATGCACATGGCGATGGACAAGAGCCACATGAAGAAGGGAGCGGAAGGCTCCTGTGGTGGCGACAAGAAGGAAAAGGGCGCCGAGGGCAGCTGCGGCGGCAAGCACTGATCCATGTCGACACGTCCTCGCCCGGCAATCAACGGTGCAGGACTCGGTCTGCGGCGGGCCCTCCTGGGCCCGCTGCAGGCTCATCTCGCGCAGGACCAGGATGCCAGCCGAGATATTGATTTCTTCGAGGTCGCGCCGGAAAACTGGATTGGCGTTGGCGGCAAGCTAGGCCGCAACCTGCGTCAACTGAGCGAGCAATATCCCCTCGTCTGCCACGGCCTTTCACTTTCACTCGGCAGTCCCGTGCCACTCGATGAAACCCTGCTCGCGCGAATTCGCCGGCTGCTCGATACGCATGGCATCGCGATCTATTCCGAACACCTGTCGTATTGTTCCGACGACGGACACCTTTACGACCTGATGCCGATTCCGTTCACCGAGGAAGCCGTGCATTACGTCGCCGCACGCATCCGCCAGACGCAGGATGTTCTGGGCCAGCGCATCGCGGTCGAAAACGTTTCCTACTACGCAGCGCCCGGCCAGGAAATGCGCGAAATCGATTTCATCAACGCCGTGCTCGCGGAATCCGATTGCGATCTGCTGCTCGACGTGAACAATATCCACGTCAACAGCGTCAACCATAGGTACGACGCAGGCGCATTCCTCGATGCGCTGCCGGGTGAGCGCATTGCCTACGTGCATATCGCCGGGCACTACGTCGAAGCGCCCGATCTGCTGGTCGACACGCACGGTGCGGCGATCATCGATCCGGTCTGGCAGCTGCTCGCGCGCGCCTACCGGAATTTCGGCGTTCGCCCGACCCTGGTCGAACGCGACTTCAATTTCCCGCCGCTCGCAGAACTCATTGGCGAAGTCGAGACAATACGCTCGATCCAGCGCGACAACGCGCGCAGCGAGGATGCAATCCGGGTGCGCGATGTCCGCAGCGCCTGATCGCACGCAAGCGCTGCAATTCGCGTTTGCCGCGCACATTCGCGATCCCGCGAACGTGCCGCGTCCGGCCGATGTCGAGCCGCGACGCATGGCGATCTACACCGACCTCTTCTTCAACAACATCGAGAGCCTGCTCGCCGCGAATTTCCCGGTGATCCGCAGCTTGCACGACGATGCCGCGTGGAATGCACGGGTGCGCGACTTCTATCGCGATCACCGCTCGCACACGCCCTTGTTCACCGAGATTGCGCGCGAGTTCATCCGCCACCTGGAAAGCCGCGCGGAACGCGCGCTTGGCGATCCACCGTTCCTGATTGAACTCGCCCATTACGAATGGAGCGAGCTGGCGCTCACGCTCGACGAGCACGATTTCACCGACGTCGACCATGATGCCGATGGCGACCTGCTCACGGGCGTGCCGATCGTGTCACTGACTGCGCGGGTACTCGCGTATCACTATCCAGTCCATCGGATCAGTGCCGACTTCCGCCCGGATGCGCCAAACGAGCAACCAGTCCTGCTCCTGCTGGTGCGCGATCGCAACGACGACGTGCGCTTCCTCGAGATCGATCCATTGAGTGCATTGCTGATGGAGCGACTGCAAGCCAATCGCGAAGACAGCGGCAACGAGTGCCTCACTGCCCTGCTGCGTGACATCGGTCGAGCCGACGACACCGGGCTACAGTCGTCCGGCGCCGAAATTCTGAAGCGTCTGCGCGAACGCGACGCGATTCTTGGAACGCGCCGCGCAGGCTATTGATCCGGCTCTCACAAATACTTCCGTTCGTCTTGAGCGTAGCAAAGCGAAGTCGAAGGACATGCGCTCACAAAAACCACCGTTCGTCCTGAGCGTAGCAAGGCGAAGTCGAAGGACACTCGCTCACCAATACGTCCGTTCGTCCTGAGCGTAGCAAAGCGAAGTCGAAGGACATTCGCTCACCAATACGTCCGTTCGTCCTGAGCGTAGCAAAGAGAAGTCGAAGGACATTCGCTCACCAATACTTCCGTTCGTCCTGAGCGTAGCAAAGAGAAGTCGAAGGACATTCGCTCACACTATCCTAGGGCCTGACCCACAAGCACCTCAAGCCGCCGACATCACAAGGAGGTGCTTGGCCAGCGCGCCCTGCAGACGCCCGATGCCGCGCGCCAGATGCAGCATGCCAAACAGCAGGAAGACGCCGACAACAAACACGACCGGAGCAAGAATCATCGGCGGTGCGAAGACCTCGCGATCCCAGGAAATGCCGCCGCCAATCACGCCGAAGTTGCAGAGCAGCGCCGCGATCGGTGCGGCCATCAGGCCGAGGGAGACCGAGATGCCGGTGACCGCAATCGTGAAGTAGATGATGCCGAGCGGCAGCATCAGGATCATGTAGAACAAGGTCGACCACGTGCGCGGATCGGTGAACATGTCCTTCACGCGGCCGCCCCAGGATTTCTTCGTGTTCGCGTACAACGGTCGACGAGGCATGCGTTCGCCGAGCATGACCTCGATGATGCGCCCCTCGACCAGCGACAACACGCGCACGGTGCCGAAGAACAGCACGGCGAATACGATCCCGAAAATCAGGATCGACAAGCCGATCGACAGCGAGATGCCAGTCACCGCCCAGGTAAAATAGAAGATGCCGGTCGCCAGCGAAAGCAGCATGTAGAACAGCGCTGCATAGGCGCGCGGATCGGCAGCGACGCCGAAGAAACGGCCCAGCGCACTGCTGCGTGGCGGTGGCGGCGGCGAACGCAGCGCCTGCTCGACTTGTAGTTCCTTGTCGACATAGATCGCCGCGACTTCATCCGGCGCGCCATAACTGTTGGCGATCTTCGCGAGGATCTCCGCTTCGGACTTGCCCGGGTTCTCGGACAACTCCGAACGCAAATGGTCTTCGGCATCGTAGAGCGCGTCCTGGATCAGCGCGGGATCGGCACCGCGCAACGCGGCACGCAGCTGATCCAGATACTCGGCAATCGTGCGCGGCAACGGGGTATTCATGCGGAGCCCTCCTCCAGTACGGTATTCACAAAATCGCGTGTTGCGCTCCAGGCATAGGTCCATTCTTCGAGCACGCGCCGACCCAAGGCAGTGATCCGGTAGTACCGCCGCGGCGGTCCGGCGACGGAGGGTTCGGTTTCGCTCGCAAGCAGACCTGCGGCATCGAGACTGCGTAGCACCGGGTAAAGCGCACTCTGCTTGCCACTCAGCACGCCCTCGCCCGTTTCATCGAGTTGCTTCGCGATCTGATAGCCGTACATCGGCTTCTTCGCGCGTGCGAGCACCGCGAGCAACACCAGCGACACGATGCCGGCGCTCAGTTCCTTGTGGAATTTCCACAAATGGGTTTCGGTGTCGACCATCGCCCTGATATCCACCTGATCATAAGCATGGGTTGATCATAGTGTGGAGTTGATACTAGTGAACGGGCCGGAAGTCATGGGGATCTCAGAATGCGCCGGGCGTGACGGGTCGTGCTCGC
Source organism: Dokdonella sp. (assembly GCA_039919785.1). Taxonomy (GTDB): domain Bacteria; phylum Pseudomonadota; class Gammaproteobacteria; order Xanthomonadales; family Rhodanobacteraceae; genus Dokdonella_A. The sequence goes on from JBDSFA010000058.1 coordinate 3,807, forward strand.
AAGGCAAAGATTCAAACGGATAATTACTCCGTCCCCTTATCACTCAGGCCTGAGATTCATGCCAGCCGACAACGAGGCGACTTGCGCGGCCAGCCCCAGCAGTGCGCGCAGGTCGTCTTCTTTCTGCCGGATTCGATCAGTCGTCTTTGCCCGTGACCTGGGCATCCGTTGTGAAATTCGGCGCGAAGGAGAGCTGAAAATCTACTATTTTTCCTGTGAGCCACAGGTCTTTCTGGTTGCATGGCACCCGTCAGACGGGTGGCGAGTCGGAGACTCCTGGGTTGCTCGAAGTGAGCAGTAAGCAACAATGAGAAACAAGCTAAAGTGGCGATGGTTTCGACGGCAAAGGTTGCCGGCACCACTTCCGCCTGCGGCATTGTCCCCTATCCCGACGGAGGATTCGGGTGGCATGCGCCTCGGTGGCCGGTGCTCACCTTCGAAGACAAGGCACCTGCATGCGCAAGTTCTGGATGTATGTCGCATTGGCGTTGACTGCAACCCTCCCGGGACTGGGGATGCGCCTGACCGGTTCGCACCTGACCGTCGTGGCTGAAGTCGGATTTTCTGGACTCGCAATCCTGGCCGCCGGCTTCATGCTGTCCTGGGGTCTGGAGGCAGCGGAGCAGCATGTTTCCCGTGGATTGGCGTTAGCTGTCCTGGCGCTGATTACAGTGCTGCCCGAATTCGTAGTCGACTTCTACTACGCACTGCAGGGCGGACAGCACCCGGGCTCGGATTATGTCCAGTTTGCGGCGGCCAACATGACGGGTGCTAACCGATTGCTGGTCGGGGCAGGATGGCCGGTCATCGTGCTGCTGTACTGGTGGCGAAGTGGCAAGCGCAGCGTCGAATTGCATTGGGACAATGCCGTCGAGATCAGCTTTCTGACGTTGGGCAGCCTGTACTCGTTCGTGATCGTCCTGAAGGGCCGCATCGAATGGTTCGACGCGCTCGCCTTGTTTCTGCTGTTTGCGGCCTATCTGTGGCGGCTGGCGAAGCTGCCGAAGGAAGCTGACGACGGCGACGGAGAGGAAGAGCTGGAGGTCGGCCCAGGGGCTGCGTTGAACCAGTTGTCAGGCCCCCAGCAGTTCACGATGATTGCCGCGCTCGCGATAGCGGCGGCTGCAATCATCGTGCTCGAAGCGGCGCCGTTTGCCGAATCATTGATCGGCGCAGCCGCCGTCCTGGGGGCGAATAAGTTTCTGCTGATCCAGTGGGTCTCGCCGCTGGCAGGCGAGCTGCCCGAAATCATCATCATGATCCTGTTCACCCTGAGCCTGCGCCCGGGATACGCGCTGGGGGCTTTGATTAGCGACAAGATTAATCAATGGACGCTGCTGGTCGGTGCACTGCCGTTGGTGTATGCAATGGGTGCCGGCTCGTTGGTCCCCCTTCCGCTGGATGGACGCCAACATGAAGAGTTTTTGCTGACCGCTGCGCAATCGCTGTTCGCGGTCGCGCTGCTGCTGCGCCTGCGTTTCAGTTTGCCCAGCGCGGTGGTCCTGCTTGTGTTGTTTCTTGCACAACTCGAGATCGGCTTTATGTTCCAGCACGACGAGGCCCGCACGATCCAGTTCCTGACCTGGTTTGCCTGGCTCTACATGATCCTGACGGTCGGGCTGATGATCGCTTACCGTTCCCGGTTGATGGCCTATATCCGGGTCGGCCTTCTGAACCGCCCTGCAGGGATACCAATTGAGGATTGATCGTCGCTCGACAAACGATATCAACTTGCTTCTTCGCCAAGATCTCATGCTCGAGGCCATCACGCTCGGCTGGAACGTAGTTACCACCGTTGTGGTCATTGTGTGCGCCCATTGATGTTGGCGGACTCCTCGAAAGCAGACATGGCCGAACGGCCGCTATGGGTCGATAGCAGTCGATGCTTCGCCATCGCGGGCAGCCCTTGGCCGACCAAATCAGCTCCTCACGACATGTTTCACCCGGTTACTCCATCGAAACCTGCGCGCACCACGTTCACGCCTCAACCGCCCTAGCCCATCGCATCTTCCACATCCACCTCGCGCGATCCTTCAGTCTGCAGAAACTCCCCCTGCGCATCGGCGACGAACTTGCCCTGCCCGTCCAGTTCGGCAAACAAACCGCCCAGCGCAACGAGTTCCTCGTAGCGCCCCTGCTCGACGAGTTCGCCGTCCTTCAGCACGAGGATGATGTCGGCATTGCGTACCGTCGACAGGCGATGTGCGATCACGAAGGTCGTGCGATTCAGCGTGAGCTTGTTGAGTGCGCGCTGGATGCGCGCTTCGGTCGCGTTGTCGAGCGCGCTGGTCGCTTCGTCGAGGATCAGGATCGGCGCATCTTTCAGCATCGCGCGTGCGATCGACAAGCGCTGGCGCTCGCCGCCGGAGAGTGAGCGGCCGCGTTCGGCGACGAGGGTTGCGTAGCCGTCGGGTTTCACGACGATGAAGTTGTGTGCCTCGGCTGCGCGCGCGGCGGCTTCGAGTTCCTCCTGCGTCGCATCCGGATCGCCCATGCGCAGGTTGTCCGCGATCGAACGGTAGAACAGACCCGGATCCTGGAAAACGACCGCGATGTTCCGGCGCAGGGAATTGAGGCTGACGCCATGAATGTCGATGCCGTCGACGAGGATGCGGCCTCCGCTTGGATCGTATGCGCGGTAAAGCAGGCTCAACGCCGTCGTCTTGCCCGCACCGGTAGGACCGACGAGTGCAACCGTGCCACCCGCGCGCACCTTGAACGTCAGATGCTTGAGGGCAGGATGTGAGATGTCGTATCCAAACGAGACATTCTCGAACTCGACCTCGCCACGCAGCGGCGGCAGATCCGGCGTACCTGGTTTTTCGTGCAATGTTGCCGGGGTGTCGAGCACGGCGAAGAAATCGCCCAGCGAATGCGTCTGGAAGAACAGGCCGGAGATGAAGCTCGCGAATTGCTCCAGTCGCCCGATCAGCATCATCGCAAATCCGACGAAGCTGACGATGGCGCCGACGGTCACTTCGCCCTTGATGTTCAGCGAGGTGCCGAGCGCGAAGATCGCCACGATGGTCAGCGTGCTCGCCGCGCGATTCGCCACCGCGAGCCAGGCCCAGCCGCGCAATACCGGATACTGCGCCGCTAACGCGCGCCGCATCAGTTCGCGAATGCTTTCGACTTCGTTGGAAAGATTGGTGAAGCTCTGCACGACCAGCACGTTGCCGAATACGTCGCCGGCTCGCTCGGAGATCTCGTGGTGGAGTTCCTCGACCTCGCCCTGCGCCTTGTGCGTCTTGCGCATCGCGATCGCATTGAACACGGCGAAGCTGATCATCAGCACGATCATCAGCACCGCGAGCTTCCAGTTGATGCGCAATGCGAGCGGCACCATCACGATGATCGACAGCAGCGTCGCGAGGTGCTCGCGGAAGA
>JBDSFA010000280.1:0-23113 GCA_039919785.1 Dokdonella sp.
GTGACTCTATTTGCGCTGGCGAATCTGTACGCGGCGCGACGGCAGTTATTGCCGAAGACAGGACAGTTGCGCCCGCAGTTCAGGTAAGACAGGGAAAGCGCGCTCGATCGCGCGAAAATCGACCTAAAAAACCGCTCAAACTTGGAATTTCGCTTCAACTGAGATCAAGTGACGAGGCAATTGATGGCTTGTTCAGAGGCTCCCTAGCAGCGCTTTTTGTCGCCGCTTGCGATACAAAGCTTTCCGCAGCGGAAAGGCTTCTACCTAAAAAAGCGCCTTGACCAAAAGAAGCGACAGTTACTACTTGCTCGCCGAGCATGGCTGACGTGTGTAGCGCCGCATCACTGTAGTTACCAGCGTTCCACGAACCCCGCGCGTTCTCCCAAGCTTGCTGACCTGGGACTATGGCAAGGAGTGCGGGGATGCTCTGCCTGCCATCGGGGTCAATGTATCGATAGGGGTTATTGTTGGCATACGCATACCGATTAAACGACTGTAAATTCCCCTCGGAGAACCCCGCCGGATCAATGCTGATAAACCGCCCCGTCACCGAGTCATAGTGGCGCGCACCGAAATAATCGAGCTGCAATTCGTCGTCATGCCACTTGCCGGTGAATCCGAGCTGGTTCATCGGCACGTTGGCTGGTCCGGTTGCTCCGGTAACTGGGCGATTGAGGCGCGAGCCGAACGAGCGGAATTGGCTGGCGGCGATGACGTAGCCTTGCGCATCGGTGGTTGCGACAACCGAGCCCTGCATGTTGGTGTGGTGGAAGTAGAAGATTTCGCCAGCGACGCTGGTGATCGTCACATGCACGCCGGCGCTGGTGGTGAACGCACTGCATGCGGCAGTCCCGATGCACGCCGCCACCTGGTAGTAGTAGGTGCCGCTCGTGGGCACGGTCACGCCGTAGCTGGTCGGCGTGGCCGGCAAGGCATTGTTGATCACAGTCCACGGACCGGACGGTGTTGACGCCCGCTGCAGTTTGAACAATGTTGCCGCCGGTGGCGAAGCGCTTGGTGTCCACGTCACGGCAAAGCTTGCACTTGCGCTGGCGCCGGGGACATTGACCGCCGTAGGCTGCAACGGCGGCGCCACCAGTACGGTGAACGCGCTGCTGCTGGTGCCTGTGAGCCCGCTCGCTGTCACGCTGACCGTTCCCGAGGTGGCCCCTATCGGCACGGTGGTATTCAAACTTGTCGGCGTCACAGCCGTGACGGTCGCGACAGTGCCGTTGAACTTGACGACGTTGGCTGAGATCGTCGAACTGAAGCCAGTGCCAAGCAGCGTCACAGCATTCGTCTGGTATCCCTGAGTTGGCGTGAAGGTAAACGAGGGTGGCGACGGCACCAGTACCGTGAAGGCGCCGGCGCTGGTCCCGGTCTGCCCATTCACCGTCACACTGACCGTCCCGCTCGTGGCGCCTGCGGGCACGGTGGTGTCCAGACTCGTGGCCGTTGCAGCAGTGATCGTGGCAACCGTGCCATGGAACTTGACGACGTTGGCTGCAATCGACGAGCTGAAGCCCGTACCAATCAGCCTTACCGGAATTCCCACGGCGCCAGAAGTCGGCGTGAAGGTGACGGTGGGGAGCGCTGCCGGCACGGTGACGGCGGCGGTGACGGCATGCACAACACCACTCACCATCAGCTCATAATGCACACGCGCGCTGGCGGCGGGTGCGTCAACGTAATGACCAAACCCGGCTCCGAAATTCGCCGGCAGGCGCAGATGCGCATTCGAGGCGGTTTCGGTGACGCGATCGATGACCGCGCCCGGCACAGAGGACCAGTCAACGGCAATCGTCGAGGTGTTCGAGATCAGGGCAGCGGTCAAGGTGCTCGTTAACGCGGCCACATCGCTGGAGCGGGCGAGCTCCACACCGGACGTATTCTTCACGACATACCGCACATGGCTGCCACTCGGCAGATTGTCGGTGCAGGGACTCGCCGTACAGGCCGTCACGAGCGCGGCAGTATTGTTGTCAAGAACGCGATAAACCTTGTCGGTGGTTCCGGCCACCCACGTCAGTCCAATCGCACACGTGGTCTGACCCACTGCGATCGAACACTGGGTCGGCAACGCAGTGATGGTGGCGGAGACCGGGATGACCGGATTGGATTCGGTGGAGGCAAGTATGCCGGTCGGATTTCTAGTGACCGTGTACCAGACCTTGGTTCCCTGCCGGACCGTGTCCACTTGCGAACCGCAGGCCTTTTGACTGGCAAATGGCGTCCTTACGGGAGCGCCGGCACCCACCTGTTCGTTCCGAAAGACGTAGATGAGGCTGGGTGGAAGTGTCGCGGCGCATGTAGGTACTGGCGGCGCGTCTGGCGTCCACCAGGTCACTGTTGTCGCGCATGTCGTCTGCCCCGCGGCAACGATGCAGGGATGCGTCGCGGAAATCGTACTCAAGGCGGCGCGTGCGCCGCGCGTGACGACGCCAATTCGGTCGCCTACGTTCAATCGGTAGATCACCTGCTCGTCAGCGGCCAGGGTATCTGCGAAGTTATCACCCAGAATGCCGCCGCCGACGATACCGCCGTCGAGTCCGTGCGGCTTCCGTAGGCCGGTGGCCGGGTCGATGCGCTCGATGATCGCCAGTGGCGATGCCGTCCAGCTCACGTAGATGTTGCAGGTACCACCAACGGTCAGCACGTCGCAAACCGGCTTAAGCACCCAGAGAGTTTCTTTGTCCGTGTGCTTGTAGATCGGACGGCAGTCAGTGCCCGGGAAATCGCACCCGGAAACGTTACTGCCGGGCGGAATCGGCGGCCAACCGGCCGGAGGCCAGGCAATGTCGATAGGTGTATTGGGCGTTGTGGCCGTGGTCACGTTCAGCACCAGCGACACGACAGCGTTATCGGCATCGTGATACTGGCGGCCGTAGGGCTTGCTGTTGTAAGGCGCATCGAGTCCCCAACGGGTCTCGAAGATGCACGCATCTTTCGTACTACATTCTGCCGTCGTGGCCATATTGTATTTGGCCGTCCGATAGCCAACGTCATTGCGGCTCCAGCTCGGCGTAGGCCATTCGGTCATATTCGTCATCTCCGACCATAGCCAGACCGGATTGCCGTCGCTTTTGTAGATGTCCATCGTCTGCAGTTCGTAGTAACGATCCGTATGCCCCTGCGCGACTTCAAGCGCAAAGCCTGGCGTCGAGGCATCGAACCAGATACCAACGTAGTGTTGTCCCGGCTGCCCGGCATCCGGAAGGGGTTGCGGCGCAGTCAGCGAGGGACCCAGCGCGGCTGGCCCGTCAATGCCAAAACTGTAGAGGCACTCGCTGCCGGAAACATTGATGCCTTCGCCGACTTCCGGGCGGTTGACGGGATCGTTCCAGGTCCATTCCACCGAGGCTCGAGTTGCGCTGTCCGCAGGGAATGCCAATGTCACGGATCCGACATCACGGCCACCAAATGCACCGTAGCGCGTTCGAAACAGTGAAGCGCTCCAGGTGCGTGTGCCATTTGGACCGGGCAATACGTCAGCCCAGTCGGAGATCAGCCAGGTCTGGCCACCACCCACTTGCGGATAAAAGGTGTGCCAGACCACCATCATGCGACGCGTTTGCGAATCGAACGCAAACGTCCAGCCAATGCCGTAATGCTTGGGATTCGCCCATGCGCCCGGCAGCGGGTCGCCCGGGTTCGGATTGGTGAGGTTCGACGTACACTCCGTCTGCAGCATGTTCAGCGCGGCTTGCACATGTGCATCGCTGTCGCCACCACCGTCATTCGGGGTAGCGACGCCGTTCGCGGCAACAGCCGCCCGCGGCGTGCCCTGCGATGCCTCGACCGACCATGCGGAGAAAACGCTCAAGACGATTGCCGCCCCGATGCCGATCTTTTTTATCCAAGAACCGTACTTGCCCATATATCCCTGTTCCACTGTTCGATTCGTCCATCACGACGCAAAGCCGCGACGAACGAATCCGTCGCGGCTTTGATGATTGTCAGGAGCCCCGTCGCGCAAACGGCCTCTATGGCCATCAGCGCTCCCCTCGGAAATGTAGACCCGAGGTGCGTCACGAAGTTGTCGGCGTGCACTCTATTGGTCGACTACCAGAACGGCAGGCGCGTCGTGCATTGTATAGATATGCTCAAAAGCGAAAGAGTCGTGTGCTTTTTTGCGGGACGTGGTATAGGGGCGGCCCAGCAAAGATCCGGGCAAGTCTCGCTCACCAACCCGAGTGGACCAAGCCTTAGCTGAGCGCAGACTTGGCGGAAGATCCGACTTACAATTCGCGCAGGCCAAAAAAGATCACGTCCGCCGTCAATTGACGCCTTTGCCGGCAGTTGCCCTCGCTGATCGAAGGAAATTGGATATGCGTGCGGCACACTGCGCGCAGTCCCCAAGATGGGCACGCGCACTCTCGCAAGTACCGAGTTCAAGAAGGCGACCGGCCGCAATTTCCACGGGAGCGACGCTGCCTATTCCTGTGCGGCTGCCGTGGCGTATGCGTGAAAGGACCCCGCGTTGACTGGCAAGCATCGGTCAGCAAAACACCGACGCGAAGGCCTCATGCCGCCCGATCACGAGCTCCACCATGCCGCACGGCGATGGCCTGCTCGATCACATTCCAGCCCGCATCGGCGCGATGCGCCTGTTCGCTGAGCAGGCGCCTGTACGCTCGCGCGCCTGGCAGGCCCTGATACAGGCCGAGGATGTGGCGGCTGACGTGCTGCAGGCGATCGCCGCGCGCGAGATGTTCTTCGACGTACGGACGCAGTCGTCGCAGCACGTCGTCGCGATCCGGCAGTGGCGTGCCGTACAGCGCGTGCTCGATTTCCGCGAGGCGATACGGTTCGTGGTAAGCGGTGCGTCCGAGCATCGCACCGTCGACATGGCGCAGGTGTTCCGTCGTTTCATCGACGCCGGCGATGCCGCCATTGATGATGATGGTCAGCTGCGGATGCTCGCGCTTGAGTTGGTAGACGCGCGCGTAGTTGAGTGGCGGCACATCGCGATTTTCCTTCGGCGAAAGACCCTTGAGCCAGGCCTTGCGCGCGTGCACCACGAACACATCGCAACCGGCGGCATGCACCGCGTCGACAAAGTCGGCAAGCGCCGAGTATTCGTCCTGCTCGTCGACACCAAGGCGGCACTTCACCGTTACCGTGGCCTGCGTGTGCGCGACCGCCTCGCGCATGGCGACGACGCACTCGGCCACCAGGGCCGGCTCGCGCATCAGACACGCGCCGAAACGACCCGACTGCACGCGGTCGGACGGACATCCGACGTTGAGGTTGATCTCGTCGTAGCCGCAATCCACGCCGATGCGCGCAGCTTGCGCAAGTTCGATGGGCTCGGATCCGCCCAGCTGCAGCGCCACCGGATGTTCGGCCGCATCGAAACCGAGCAAGCGCTCGCGATCGCCATGGATCACCGCCGGCGACGTGACCATTTCGGTATAGAGAACCGCGTGTGGCGTCAGCAGGCGATGGAAGTAACGGCAGTGCCGATCCGTCCAATCCATCATCGGCGCAACGCAAAATTTCCAGGGGCTGTGCAGCACGAATTTATCCGTATGTGATTGTTTTTGCTCGCCCATGCGTTCCTGGCTATTCCCGGCGAATCCCGCATATTCCCGCTCGATGAATGCGGATACGCGAAGGCTCGGAATGATCGTCGAGCGCGTCCTTCAATTTCTTCTTCAACCGCGACGAACAGCTTTCCTGACGAGCCATGTCCGGCACCTGTGATGAACGCCGCGTCGATTCTAGATTGAATTCGGCATTCGTGGAAAACGCCGCCACGGAAAATACGCAGCGATGTCACAGCCAACGCCCGCAACCACAGGTTACGACCTTCATGCTCGTCATTTCGGCGAAGCGCTTCTCATCAGCGAACCCGGTCAAACCGGAGGCGCATTTTCAACGGCCAAAGGCTGGCCATCCAGTTTTCCGCACGCTACCAAAGAACTGGATCCCGGCCTGCGCCGAGATGACGGGCATAGCGTGTGAGGCAACAGTCTGCCCGCTCCGTCTTCGCTGAAGCCATAGCCCGATCACGGCCGAGAATCCACCCGTGAAGCTTGCGAGTAATGCACGTTTGCATTACCTTACCCGCACGGGTTCGCTCCAGGAGACCATCATGACTACTTTGACCGTGACCGCACGGGGACAAGTCACCTTTCGAAAAGAAGTGCTGCAACACCTGGGCATCAAACCGGGGGAGAAGATCGAACTGGATTTGCTGCCCGATGGACGAGCCGCATTGAAAGCAGCCCGGTCTACCGGGTCGATGGCTGGCTTTGTCGGTTTGCTGGCCGGACGGACAGCCAAGGTTGCCACGATCGAGGAACTCAACGAAGCCGCGGCATTGGGTTGGGCGGGCCGCAAGTCGGGTCGCAAATGAAGCTCACCGTCGACACGAACGTGCTGGTGCGCGCAGTGGTACGCGATGATGTCAGGCAGGCAAACGTCGCCACCAAGCTGCTGATCGGCGCCGACTTGATCGCGGTGGCGCTGCCATCCCTGTGCGAATTCGTATGGGTACTGCGTCGTGTGTACGGCTTCAGCCCCGCGGACGTCGCCACAGCGATCCGGGCACTGCTCAATGCAGCGAATACGGAGACGAATCGACCAGCCGCTGAAGCCGGTCTGGCCGTACTTGAAGCGGGGGGCGATTTCGCCGACGGCGTGATCGCCTTCGAGGGCGAATGGCTCGGCGGCGAAACTTTTGTCTCGTTCGACAAGCAGGCGGTCGCGCTGCTCACCGCGCAAGGTATATCCGCCCGCTTGCCATGACGAGCGAATAGAACCTGCGACCTTTGACCTGATGCCGTTACCGCAACACGGCGACCGCGCCTCAATGAGCTGATCCTTTCTCACCAACGCGCGCAATCCGTCGATCCGCATCCGTTCGAGGCCACGCACACCTACCACCGGAAACCACGCGAACTAGCGTGAGCGTTCCCGCGCGAAGGTGATGCCGTCGACACGAATCGCACCCGATCAGGTTCGTCAACGCGATACGGCGTGTCGCTTGCGCCAGATGGTGTAGCCGTCCGTGCAACTGGACGACACGTATCTGGGCGGCGAGCGCAAAGGTGGCGAGCCCGGGCGCGGCTCGGACAACAAACAGCCCTTCGTGATTTGCGGTGAGCACAGACGAAGCCTTGGACCACCCACCTTCGCGCTGATCGAACCGGTCAAGAGCTTCGACAATGTATCGATGATCGACTGCGGCTCGCGTCGTTTGGCAGCCGACGCGGAGGTCTACAGCAACGGTTTGTTCTGCTTCCGCCGCTTCGCCGATGCCGGGCATGCGCACACCGTGCTCGAAACCAGCGGTGGGCGCAGCCACCGAAGTCCGCGGCGCTCGTTGGGTCAATATCTTGCTGAGCAACGTCAAGCGCGCCATAGGCGGGCGTTATGATGCGATCAAACAAGCGAAGTACGCGCGGCGCTACCTGGCCGAAGCCGCTTACCGATTCAACTGTCGTTTTCGCCTCGCCGACTTGCTGCCGCGACTGTTGGCGGCGATGGTTGTCTGCGCACCTTGTGCGGAACCGGTCTTGCGGTCGGCGAACACTTTTCATCGCTGAGGCTCGGGGCTAGTCAGGTCTAATTTTGGTACTTATTATATTATCGCCTTGCTCGGCGCTTGCCAAAGAGGGCGCTTCCGCTCCCAAGTTGGCAGGCAACTGGATGACGGTTACCTCCTGCTCGAAGAACGACCTTGAAGAGTCCTACCGAGTTTTTGTTTTCAAGCGCGCGTTTGAGCATGTTTCTTTGGAGGTATGCCTCCACTCGATCGAGTGGAGAGAGGACGCGCTTCCTACCGTCCGCACGAATAGTTTTTCACTTCCGAGACTTCACAGACCCCTCGCAGCTCCAACTCGTGCGTAGGGCGGAAGCGGGACTATCTTCGTGTCCGCGAGGCCCGACATCGCTCCACTGGCTGCCAGCACTTGTTGCGTGCGAACCGCTTGAGCGAGGTAGCCCTCTTCACGTGCACGCTGTTGCAACGCCTGCAAGCGCAAATGCCTTTCATCGCGAGCACTGGCCCAGGCTTCGACCCATTCAAGATCGAAAGCCAACGTGCGGTCGGAGAAAGACTTGCTGGCTGCCTTCACCTTGTCGAGCGAGCGACGAACGCCGTGGTGGCCTCGTGAAGGAACTCGATATCCGATGAGATTTCCGCGGCTTTGCTCAAGCTGACTCGAAGCGAATCCAGCTGCAAATGGGCGCTGGGTAAGGCGCCATTGGAAATGCTGTAGAGGATGGAACCCAAACCACGCGCGCTGACGCCGTGAGAACGCTCGCGTGCGAGCGGAATGCCATCACGGAAAACGTTGTATATACCTGCGTCGAGATGGAAGACTAGCCGGTATTGATAGACCCGGTTTGCGACATAAGTGACGCCGCCCGAGAAAACGGTGCCGTTGGCGTCGTTCAACCGCAGCACGCCGTCGGACTGAAACTGCAGGGTCATGAAGGATTGCGCCGCGGTATCCCGCTCTCTCAGATACAGCGCGTAGTTATCGATTGTCGTCATCGAGAGATCGAAATCCACTATCGCAACGCCCGTTCGGACTTCGAGGTTGTCCAGAAACTGCCAACGCAAATTTGGCGCCGTCGCATTGTTGGTGCTCGCAATGTCCAGGATGTTCACCCCAGGTAGGGCTTCGAGAACAATCGCTTCAATTTCCAAGTCCTTGCTCACCGGTTCATGCACTGCCGCACCGCCCAGGCTGATCGGCAGGCCGGCGATCTTGTCTTCGAAACCTGCTTCCAGTGCGACGGGAAATGGCAACGGCGCACTGATCCTGACGTTGTCGAGATCAAACGGCCTGCCATTCGAACCGTTGGTGTAGCCAAAAAAGAGCCTCCCGATGCCGCGATCGGCGATTCCGAAAGTCCGCAAATTGAACATCGTATTGCCGTTTACCGTCATGCTGCTGGTTCTCGCATCCATGTCGAAAACCATTTCGAAGTGCATCAGAACGTTGGCGGTGTAATTGATCTGACCGATCGGTCCGCTTTCATCGGCGGCGCTCAGCGTTCCGCCCGAACCCAAGGTGAGGGTGAGAAACGATCTTGAGCTGCCCGAGCTTTCACGAACCAGGATGCTGAAGCGGTCAAGCGCGCTTGGCGTCAGATCGAATGATATTTTCACTTCGCCGACAATGACCTCGGCATTTCCCATCATTTCCCAACGCAGGCGACGCGCGTCATTGGAGCCGAGATCGTTGCTGACACGCAGCAGGTTATGCCCTGGCGTAACTTCTATCACGGAGCTATCGAGGTTGGACAAATAGACGGGCTCGCCGAACGTTGCACCACGATTGCCGATGGGCTCGCCGACCGCCTTGTTGTCGAAATAGACATACAACGCGTACCTCTGCGGAGGGGGCGCAACGCCCCTTGCATAGCAGTCAAACGGAATGATGGAGCACACAACCAGCAACAAGGAAACAAGCGAGACACGCATCCGGATTCTCCGCAACGAGGGGTTGGGCGGACCACTCGCAATTGCGCTTGGCCCGGCTAAGCCATCGTGGCCGTGAACTCGATCGGAGGCTTACAAACGCCATCAAGGTTCCGTCAAATAATCGTCAAATTGCTGAATTCTGTCGAAAAATTCAGGATTGTCTCAACAATGCTACCTCCGGCGATCGAGGAAATACGGATCGGGGAGTATGGTCACTGCCCCAAGTTGGAACGCGTGTTCTTCCGATTGCCGTTGCAGGTCGATGCCGGCAAGCGCGTTGCCGGGAAAGTCAATTTCGGCTGTGATCGCGATGACGATCGTATTGGCCGCGTTTCGCTCATCACGCGAATAGGTCATCGCGCGAATACTGGCTCATGCCGTTGGTGACGATTTACGAAGTGGGCGAGGAAGGCGCGGATGGCGGTGGGTTCTTCGATGCTGGCCACGATCCGTAGCGTGCTGCCACAGTGGACGCACGTGCTCACGTCGATGTTGAAGACGCGCCTGAGGCGTTGCGTCCAAGTCATCGAGCGGCGCTTGTGGATGTTGAGGTTGTGCGCGCTGCCGAAGCACTGGATCAGCGTCACCCCGTACCGCACTGCGTGCCGGCGCGCTCGACGCACGCCAGGAAATCGCGTGCCTGTTGCTGTTGTCCGAGACTCCGCTCTCCGGAGGCGAGCCCGGTTGATGAACGCGCTGGATCCGCCCGAAGCGCATGCGTTGAGGCGCTTCCGCTGAGCGGTCGTGATGTCCTCTGCCGGCGCCATTCTGCGTGGAATGGTTTAGGCGGCAATCATGCCGCGCTTGCCATCAGAGAATCGTCATGAATCCTTCCAAGCCACGCTTGCTCACTGCGCTGGTCGCGCTTGCGTTTGCCAGTCCAATCGTCCATGCAGCAGCTCCTGCCAGCGGCAAGGTCGGCGACTGGACCGTTGTCGATGCCATTGCCTGGCGCGACAGCGCGGGCACGCATGTCGTCCTCAGTGACAAACCGTTTGATCGCAGCGCGATTGCCAGCGACCGCACGATGGACTCATCCGACGTGATGAGCCACCAGATGGATCCACTTGACGCGCATACGTATGAGGTGCGGCTGGACGCTGAAGGTGCGGTCGATGGCACCAGCCTGTCGATGCCCGGTGGAAGCTCGTTTTCTTTCAGCAGCGACATGGCCGGCGGCCTGAAATTGAGCAAGAACGACGCCAACCACGTGGCCGGCAGTTTCGCTTACGACATCGCCGACGTTCGCTTTGATGTCCCGGTCGTCACGGGCGAACTGCCACGTCCCGGCAAGCTGTTGCCTAAAGATGGTGGCGAACCCGGCAAGGTCTTCAACGCGCAGATTGCGGCGATTGCCAAGGGCGATTTCGATGCGTTGATCAAACTCAGCCCGCCCGAACACCGCGATTCGATCGCGGCAAGCGCGAAGAAAGATGGCGGCAAGATGGAGATGATGGCGGCACAGGCATTCACGCCCAGCAAGGCCACCATCACCAGTGGCAGCATTGATGGTGACAAAGCCTGGCTTGATTTCGATGGCGTGCAGGGTGGCGAAGCAATGAAAGGCCTGGCCATCGTCGAACGCAAGGATGGCGCGTGGTACGTGCGCAACATCGAAGTGCGCCAAGCGAAGTAAGCGCATCGCGTTCGCGCGGCCTGGCTACGCAGTGCGGCAGAGCCAGGCTGCCTGCGGCCCATTGCATTGCCGCTGCTGGTGCGCGCGGTGGCGCAGCGCGGGTCCGACTCACGTGAAAGGCGGCGCCAGTTTCACCCTCATCACGCGACCGATCCTGGCTGGCATTTATTGCGGTGACGATGGATCTTCCTTACGCGGGCGGCTGGGCCGTGCGTGTGGTCAACCCTCCGCAGGCGGCCGCAAACTCGTCGCCCGCGGTCACCTGCCGGCGGGGAAATCGCCGAATCGCATGCGCGGGCAGCCAGCCCACAGCAAGGCAACCCTACGACCTTTGCGCCAGCGCGACTTCGCACGCGGGCAGGAACTCGCGCGATTTCCAGCCAAACCATCCGCTCCAGCCATCGCGATTGGCCAGCGCCTCACGCAGCGTGTTCACGTTCGCCGCGTCAGGTGCGGCGCGACAGGTTGCATAGGCCAGCTGCGCCCGCTCCGAGCGCGCGGCCGCCGAACCACTGCTGCCTTTGCGTGCGCGCCACGCGAGCACCTCCTGCAAACGGTCGATCGCATCGTCCCAGTTGCCACTCATCAACGCAGCACTCGCACGAAGGCTGCGCTTGCTCCATGCCGGTGCATCCGCGTCGGCGCGCGTGGCTAGCGGCCGCGCCAGTGCCGCGTCAAGCATGCCGATCGCCTCTTGGCTGCGCCCGTCGAGTAGCGCGAGAGTGGCGTAGTGGAAGGTGATCACGTCCAGCCAGCGGTCGCCGTCCGTAAACCACATCCGGGCTTCGCGCAGGGCAGCGGCATGCAGCGGACGAGCCTCATCGAGGCGCTGTTGGTCGACGAGGGTGCGCGCAAGACTCGACTTCACCTTGATTGCGGTGGCTGGATCGGCGTCCGGATGGCTGGCGGCGATGTGCAGGACTTCTCGCAGGCGCGATTCAGCGCGCGCCAGATCACTGCGGCGCTCCACCAGCGCGAGGTTGAACTGCGCAGCAAGATGGCTTCGCAGCATGCGCGGCTGCTCAAGTCGGTCGCGTGTGAGATCGATTATCTGGCGGTAGACGGCAGGCGCGCCTTCGCGATCACCGGTTTCCTCCGCCATCACAGCCTGGATCTGCCGCACGCTGAGGATCGTCGACACGTCGTGGATCGCGGGAAGCTGCGCTGCTGCGCGTTCGATCTCGGACCGCGCCAACTCCGCATCGCCGAGCTTGGAATGAATGTCCGCGCGCGCAGTCCACGCGCGCGCAAGCAGGTCCGGCTCGGGATCGGGCATTGCCTTGAGGAGTTCCAACGCAAGATCGGCGGCGGCTCCGGCTTCCCGATAGCGACCCAGATTCGCTAAAGCGCTGCTAGCCGCGATCAGCAGGGTGGCACGCGTGGAAGGCGGACGACGGTCGTCGCTGCGAAGTTGTTCGATGCTGCGCTCGAGCAGTTGACGCGCCGTCACATCGCCAAGCGCCACGTCCGTAGGTCGCGCTGTGGCGAATAGATCCGAAAAGTAGTCCGCCAGTGCCTGCACCTTGTCGCGCTCTGTGGCAACTGCGATGAGTTGATGCCGCGTGCGGATGGCATCGTAGGCAATGAATGTCACTGTCGCGGCCAGCACCAGCGATGCCGCGGCGAGCGCTGGCCAGCGCCGCCGCACGAAGGCGCGCGCCCGGTAACCGCGCTCGCCGCGCCGAGCTTCCACCGGCTCGCGCTCCAGCCAGCGTTCGAGATCTGAGGCAAAGGCATCCATGCTGCCGTAGCGATCTTCGGGCCGCTTGCGCAGTGCCTTGAGAGCAATCGCGTCAAGGTCGGCTTCCGCTTCACCGCGTCGCGCGTGCGCCAGCGATGACGGCGGCGGCGGATCCTGCGTCAGGATCGCTGCCACCATCGCGGCCGGATCGCGAAAATCAGCCAGCGGCGAGCGCCCGGCGATCAGCTCGTAGAGCAGCAGGCCGAGCGCATGCACGTCGGTGGCAATGCCACTGTGGCGATCGTCGCCGCTAACCTGTTCGGGCGCGGCGTAGCGCAGGGTCATCTGGCCGCTGCTGGTCGCCGTTGCCACGTCATCGCCGAGCAGGCGAGCGATGCCGAAATCGAGCAGCCGCGGCTCGCCGCCCGATTCGACGACGATGTTGGCGGGCTTGACGTCGCGATGCGCGATCAGTTGCCGATGCGCATAGGCGACCGCACCGGCAATTTTCAGTAGCAATCGCACGCGCGCTTCCAAGGACGGATTTCGGGCCGCGACATAGCGGTCGAGACGTTCGCCCTCGACGTAGCTTGTCGCGAGCCATGGCGCGCCGTCCACGTCGGTACCCCCATCGACCAGCGCTGCGATGTGCGGGTGGTGCAAAGAAGCAAGAATGCGCCGTTCGCGCTCGAAGCGCCGTCGATCCTCGCCATCCCATCCGAAGCTTGCGATCTGTTTCAGCGCGACTTGTTGCACCGCGTCCCCGAGCCGACGCTCGGCTAGCCAGACTCGGCCCATGCCGCCGCGACCCAGCTCGCGAAGAATTCGGTAACCGGAAAGTTTGGGCAGTCCCGGCGGCGTGTCGACACCATCGAGGAGCAGTAACGCGCGATCAGTCGCTTCGAATCGCGACGCCAACTCCTTGGCAAGCTCCGCATCGGCGACGGCCAGCGCGGCCAGCGACGCCTCCCGTGCCTCGGCGTCGAGCGCGTGCAGCTCGAGCCACGCCTCTTTCTTGCGCTGGTAGTCAATTTCGTCCATGGGATGCCTGCGCCGCCTCCGCGTATTATGGTCAAGCGCCTGTGCGTTGTCTGTTGACGCCGCGCTGCATCAGCGCGGGCGCGGCTTGTCGAACGCCAAGCGGAAGCGCCCCTCGCGCATCGCCTGGCTCGACGCCGGCGCGGCCTGGCACTGGCCATTGAGTTCGAAACGCCCCTCGATCCGCTCGAAGTCCATGCGAGTGATCTCGACATAGCTGCCCGGGTCGATGCGATGAGCGCAGCCGAGCACGTTGTAAGCCGCAGTGGCCTGGGCGGGCACCGCATAGCGTCCTCTTGCATTCGTCTTCACGTGAATCCTGAGGTCGGCCTTCTCTGCGTCGGTTGGTCCGAAGTGCTGCACGTGAAGGCTAAGCTCGCCGTTGCGGTAGCTGTAGTCGATGCGGTCAGGCGCGTCCCAATGCATCACATAGAACTTCGCGCTGAAGCGAGCGCGAGCATGGGCTGCTGCGGAAGGTTCACCATTGATGGGGACTTCGGCGGCTGCGGAAAAGGCGATGGTGGCAAGTAGAAGTGAAACGGACATGATGAACATGCGCATTGAGGAACTCCCGTAAAGGCCGGTTGGCAACTCGCATTACGCAACGAGGCCGGCCATTCTCCGCCGCACCAGATGTGTCAGCGTGAATCGGTTGCCGCGGCGTGTCGGCGCTCCGCGGCGGCGTAGTCGCCGGCCGTAATCGCCATGCCGCCATCCCAGGTCAGGCCGACAGGTTGGCGGGGGAAGCGCATCAGATAGGCGCGGATCTCGCCGAGCACGTCGTGATCGGGAAATGTCTGGCGCGTGACCCGCGAACTCAGCATCTGACGCGTTGGCGCAGTTGGGAAATCTGCCAGGCGCACCTGCCGCATCGCCGCGTCCGCGCAGTCGGGGTCGCGCGTGCTGTAGAGCAACGTCCAGGCGAGCGAACTGGTCGTGTCGATGCATACCTGCGTCGGAGGGCCAACCGCGCTGCCAAGTCGAATACCGGGATCTGTCGTGCCCTGGATTATTTCGCGTGCCTCGACGCTAGTGCTGGCAACCAGCACGCCGACGAGTGAGAAAAACAGCGACGCGCAGCGACGTCTCTGGAGGTTCGGTTGGGTCATCTTCGGAGCTCCGACCGCAGTGGGCAGCCGACGCAAGACGCCGGCTGTTGCAGTACGCAGCACGGGTGATGATTCTCCGCACGTCACGCGCCTCAGCCGGTGAGATGCTGCTTCAGCCAAGCGCTGGCGTGCGCCCATTCCCGATTCACGGCGGAGGGATGGATCTCGAGTGCCTGCGCCGTCTCGTCGATGGTCAGCCCGGCGAAAACACGCAGTTCGACGACGCTCGCGGCCCGCGGGTCGAGACGCGCGAGAACCGCCAATGCATCATCCAGCGCAATCAGGTCGGCGGGATTCCCTGTCAGCGCGGCATCGTGGTCATGTAGCGGCAGCGGAGCAATGCCGCCGCCACGCTTGTCGGCGAGCTTGCGCCGCGCGCGGTCTACAAGTACCTGGCGCATCGCGCGCGCCACGATGCGCGCGAAATGCCGGCGGTCGTCAGCGGCGGGCGCCTGCGCGGCGAGCGTGAGCTTGATCAGCGCATCATTCAGGAGGGCCGTAGGTTGGAGCGTGTCGTGTCCCGACTCACTGCGCAGCACGGCCGCGGCGAGGCGCCGGAGCTCGCCGTAGAGGCGCGTGAACACGCGGTCGCGGGCATGGGCGTCTCCTTCCTGCCATTCGCGGATCCAACCGGTAATGTCGTCCGCCACTCCTTCCATCCGACCAGTTTAAGCGAACCGCTGCGCGGCGTGCGTACAGCACACCTCGCTGGCTTCCCTTTACGGCGGAACCCTCAAATAGCGCTGCCCTCCCGGACGGATGGCTGAATACCGTTCTGCCCAATCCAGTTTGCATGGTCACGACGCAGATGCGCAGCGAACCGCCCGTATCCCACTTCGTGACGGCGTGCCAACGATACAGGCCGCTCTCGCACTGTCAGGGATTTTTCGACACTGCTATTGCTGCATTGTCATACGCTCGGTCAGAGGGTCGGCACATCGCTCTCGAACGCATTCGCAAAGATGACGTCCTCAATGCCGAACAGGCCGACCACCAGATCAGCCTCTGTGCCCGGCTCACAGTCCGCTCGCGCACTGGCGACGAATACAGGCGTTCCGCCCCACACGCTGAGGCGAGCCATCTGCTGCAGCGGTTTGCATCCTGCGGGTGTGCCAGGTATCGACAGGGTAGCCGCGCCGTTTGCTCCAAACGAGCTGTCCACCGTGTCGTTAGCCGAGCTGGCGCCAATCTGCGCCCGGGCAAAGTAGAGGCCGGGTCCGTTAGTGGTCCCACCATAAAGAATCCGGTCGCCCGGCAACGTCAGGATGCCCAGCGCGGTGCTGTCGACCATCAACGCACCGCCTGCCGGTGGAGGGAGCACGAGCTCAGAACTGCCGTTTTCGCGCAGCACGAACAATACCGGCAAGGAGGGAACGGATGGAAGCATGCGGATGCCCGAAAGCACCATCACGCCCGGTCGGATCATCCGTCCTCCGTTGATCCTCAGATTTTCTCCATAAGCCCCCGTACCGCGGACTGGCGCGGAACCGACGAGCGTCGCGCCATTGAGTTCCATTCGGAACCAAGACGACATCTGTACGCCAACGAATCCACCGGCGACCCACAGGTCGCCGCTCGGCGCATAGGCTGAAGCGGCGATATAGGCGCCCCTGGAGAACACGTTTTCGTCGAAGATCCGGGCGTCTCTCAGGCTGCCATTCGAACGCACGCGCAGCAGGGCCGCGCGTCCATACGAGTTTTCGTCCGCCACCAGCGTGCCGCCCAGCAGAATTTCGCCGCCTGGCCCACGGTCCATCCCTCGCAACGAAAATCCACCTGAGTTGGCGTTTGGCAGCGAGGAAACCGTGACCGAAAAGCGACCGCCCATTCCAAACGATCCATCCGCATCGCCATCGGGCAGGAACCGCAGCACTTCGATCGTGCCGCCGAAACCGCCATAGGCAATTTCGATGCGCCCATCAGGAAAGCACAGGTTGCGCGGAAGTACGAGATTGGGCATCTCGATCGCGCGCTCCACCCGCCCGCCAATACCGAAAGCGGGATCCAGCGTGCCGTCCCGCCGCACACGGGCGAGCATCAACATGGCCGGATCCAGGCGCGTGCTGATCGCAACCTGCGTGTCGCCTGGACCCGGGCAGATCCCGACGGCCACGTCGTTGCGCGGGCTGCCGATCGTCGAGTTGATCCGAGCGAGGCCCTGTTGACCAAACGAGGGATCGAGCAGTGGCGATTGCGCGTGGACAGCGCAGGCGCCAAGCATCGCAGCCGCAACGATACAGCCGGAAACGAGAGTGCGGAACATGATCAGATCTCCTGGGAATGACGAGCGCGAACTACTCGCCCCTTGCAGTACGCAAGCGCGCGGCGTTTTCTCCGATCGGCAGAACCGGCGCGTGTAAAAAGACCGAAATCCGGCCGGGAAGCGTTTTCGGGACGGGTGCGGCACGCATGACGCGCATAGCGCCAGCCCAGCATGAGCTTGCGCACGCCCTGCTGTTTCGATCACGTCTCGCGCCGATGGCCTGCGGCCCTGCCAAGCCGGCAACGGGCAGACGACCCGATCGAGCGATCCATCGAGATCGCATCAACGTATCTCCATGTAGCTCAAGAGATCGATCGACTGGATATCGCGTGCGTTGCGCGAGACGCCGGCCTCGCGTGCGACAAAGGCGTAGCGCTGGCCTGCTTGTAGCGCCCCACAAGGCGCGGGCGGGCGCAACGCTGCGGACGCCGTGGCCACGTCAACGCCTCCAGAGCTGTCGGAGGAAACGGCCACGCGGTCGCTCGAGGGAGCCGGCGTGGCCGGAACACGCGCTTTCCGCTCAATCGGTGGATGGCTGCTACGGGGCCCAATCGTGTGTCCAGCCAGGTGATGACCGATCTCATGCACCATGATGCTGACCGGCGACCATGGATTTCCCCGCGTCTCGCGACGCACGGCTTCGATGAACTCGTTGTTGAAGGCGATAATGCGGTGCGGAATGCGCTGCTCAGCGCGCCGCGCTATTGCGGAGGGGATGCGAGTTTGACCAAGGCTACCCGTTGGGGCGCCCCGCACCCGTGCAGCGGTGGCTAGCGGCGCACTAGGCGTCAAGCATTCAACGAGTGACAGCCTGACCTCGCTGCAGTTGGTAGTCGACCACGACTGCTGTCACCACGTCGCTGCCGACATTGGTTGTCGTGCGCATCATGTCCAGCACGCGGTCAATGCCGATGATGATGCCGATACCTTCGGCAGGCACTCCGAACGTGACGAGCAGGCCGGCGATCAATGGCAGCGAGCCGCCCGGGATGCCTGCTACGGCGACCGCACTGAGCACCGCTAACAGCATCAACATGATCTGCTGGCTGAGGGACAGATCCACGCCGAATACCTGAGCGACGAACAGCACCACGCAGCCCTCGTAGAGCGCAGTGCCGCTCATGTTCATCGTCGATCCCAGCGGCAACACGAAATTCGCTGTGCTCGGCGCCAGCTTCAGGTCCTCGCTGGCGCTGGCCAGGGCGGTTGGCAAGGTGGCGTTGCTTGAGCTGGTCGAGAACGCAGTCACCAATACGGGGCGAATCAGTCTGAAGAATGGCAGCGGCGAGCGCTTCGCCAGGAAGCGTAGCCACAGCGACATCGTGCCGAACAAGTGCAGGGCCAGCGCCAGAGCACAGCCGATCACGAATACCGACAATGCCAGCAGCACATCCAATCCCACTTTCACGATGACGCTGTAAATCATCGCCGGCACCGCATATGGCGCGAGGCGCAGTGCAAAATGGACAATGTCGGTCATCACTTCGCTGATCGTGTCGAGGCCCTCCAGCAGCGCTTTGCGACGGCGCTCGCCGAGTTGGGTCGCCGCGCCACCGAATAGGATCGCGAATACGATCAGCGGCAACACGTCACCCAGCGTGGCGCGGCTCTGGCCCGACACTGCGCCGACGAGATTGCGCGGCATGAACATCTCCACCAGCGTGGACAGGCTCAATTCCGTCTGCGCGGTGTGTGCGGGGATCGCTTGCGCACCGCTACCGTACTCCTCCAGCAACTGCGCGGCGGCCTGCGGGTTCAAGTGATGCCCCGGACGCAGTGTGTTCATCATCACCAACCCGATTGCCACGCCAATCACCATGTTCAGAAAGAACATCACAAACGTGCGCCCGGCCAGCGGGCCGAGCTTGTCCAGTCGGCCGAGTTGCGTTACGCCGGAGGCGAGCGACGTGAAGACCAGTGGGATCACCACGAAGAACAGGATTCGCAGGAATACCTGTCCGAATGGGTCGAACACAGCGCTCGAAATCCTGCGCATGAACGCCAGCATGGGAGGGTGGACTTGGCCAATACCGAGGGTGACGACAGCGGCGACAATGCCGATGACCAGACCCCAGAGGATGCGTGTAGCAAGCGGCGTGGATTTACTCATCCGACCGAATGTACGTGGCTGCGTCGTGAGAGTCACCCCCGCGATGCGCCACCCTGGCCAGCGGGCGATGACGGCACGACGCCCTGCGACTGGCCAATCGGCCAAAAGCGGGCTTTGAGTATAGAAAATTCAACGCGCTTTTCGGGCAGTCTGCGCGGTAGCCGGAGGCGGTGCAAGCATCGGTTTGGAGTAAAACAGAAGCGCTCCACAAACGTCGAGCAGCGCGAGAAAGCAGCAAGTGACTCTGCGAACTTGTGCAAGCGCTGATTGCCATAGAACCCATTTTCTCAGCTATGGCGGGCAATCCACGTTGACCTTTGACAGATTGCTGTTTTCGCTGACCCATTCGGTTTCGCGGATCAGTTCCGGGACTCCCCAGATCAGCTCAACGAGGGACATGATGACGAAGAAGCCGCTTACCGTGCCGACGATGAGATGCGCTGAAAGTCTTCCACCACCGAGTCCCATCAGCGCAAAAACAACGATCAGCAATCCAATGCCGCGCTGACCGGCACAGAACGCCGGTAGTTCGACACTGCCATCAGCCGCTCGCTGCAGTCGTGCGCGCAAGCTCGGCGCAGTTCCGATCAATGCAATGGATGCGATGCTGGCGAGCAATGAACCTGATCTCGTCAGTTCGCTTGTAGCGACGCCGCTATTTGCCAGACCGCTCAGGAGCAACACGGTCGCAGTCGCTCCCGAGACGAGGTCAACGATCAACGACAGCCCAAGCGTGGGGTGCGACCGCGCATCGGCGGGTATCCGTCGTTTGCCGCGAAGTATGGCCACGATTTGCCAGAAGCGCATGTCATCGACGGCGTTGCCATAACTGATCGCGAGTGCTTTCGAGCGGGCGAACCAGAGGAGCAGGTCGGCGAGCCAGCCCAGCCAGAAACTCGCGGCAAGCAAAAGCGCCGCTTCACCGCTCGACCAATCGAATACGAAAATGCCGAGCAGGCCGAGCGTTCCTGTAAGCAGCCAATCCAACGAAAGTGCACGCCGCGAACTCACATATGCCTTGCCGCGACGAGCAAGCGCTGACGTTCCATGCTTGAGGAACAATTTTTGATCGTACGCGGGCAAGGTTTCCCAGTCCTTCGATGGCTGCATGCTCAGGTTCCTCGGATCGGTCACATTTCGAGAGCGTGATACCGATCCGAATGGATTACCAGACTTGAACGGTTCGCAGAAGCGGAAATCTCGAATCTGCAAGGCCGCAACGATATCGGCGCCCGATATCATCATCAATCGGTCAGTCGTGGATCTGGAATAGCTATCAGACAACCCGGCGATTCAACGCAAGCGAGCGGGTTGCGTCGTTGGTTACGGATCGTTGCGCAGCATGACGACGCAATCTGCATCGTCATGGTCAATCGCCTGAGTTTGTTCAACGCTTGCGTGTCGCGAGACCGTAGAGGATCAGCAGAATGATGGCGCCGATGACCGAACCAATGATGCCGGCGGTCTGATCACCTGCATACCAGTCAACACTGCAACCGAGAAAAGTCGCGATGAACGATCCAGCGATACCGATCAGTATGGTAATGAAAAATCCGCTCGGATCGCGAGCAAAGGCAAGAGGCGACGCGTCCTGCAGAGTCGCGATCCCTTCAGCGCAAACGAACCGCGCGACTACCCGACCAGCAGCACCGAGATCGATCGCTTGCGCTGAAGCCGAGTCGAGACTTCGCCGTCAACGGGTGGGCTGGCGCGCGGCCATGCATTCAAAACGACGAACCAGCAGCGGCCCTTCTACATGGTCGGTGCTGGCCCGCCCTGCATTTGATCTGGGTCAAGGAGACGGCGCGCGCGCTGAGTATTGTCTCGACCATGAACATTCGCCTCGCCCCCGCTCCCCTCTTCGATCGCGAACTGGTCGCCAAGTACGACATCAATGCGCCGCGCTATACCTCGTATCCTACGGCACCGCATTTTCGCGACAGCTTCCGCGAGGCCGATCTTGCGCGCGCCATTCGCATATCCAATGGCGACCCCATTCCACGTGACCTGTCCGTCTATGCGCACATTCCCTTCTGTCTTTCACCGTGCTTTTATTGCGGCTGCGCGCGCATCATCACGCATGACCGCGGCAAGGCATCGGCCTATCTCGTGCGCCTGCAGCGCGAAATCGAGATCGTCGCACGGCATTTCGATCGCGACCGCAGCCTTGCGCAGCTGCACTTTGGCGGTGGTACACCGAACTTCCTCGACGTCGAGCAATTGCTGGAACTGATCGAATCGATTGGCCGGCATTTTTCGTTCAGCACCGCGCGGAGTCGCGAGTTCGGCATCGAACTCGATCCTCGATTTTGCGATGAAGACTACGCACGACGCGTGACCGAGGCAGGCATCAATCGCGTCTCGATCGGCGTGCAGGATTTCGACCCAGCCGTGCAGGAGGCCGTCAATCGCGTACAGAGTGTCGACGATACTGCCGCGGTGATGATTGGCGCACGCATCGGCGGCGCGCGTTCGATCAATCTCGACCTGATCTACGGATTGCCACGCCAGACCCCCGAATCGTTCGCGCGCACGCTGGAACAGGTGATCGCGCTGCGCCCGGACCGCATTGCGGCTTACGGCTATGCGCACCTGCCCGAACGCTTCACGGCGCAACGCCAGATCGACAAATATGACCTGCCGGATGCGGCAACCCGCCTCATCCTGTTGCAACAGACGGTGCAGATGCTGAGCGCCGCCGGCTACGTGCACATCGGAGTGGACCACTTCGCGTTGCCGCATGACGACCTCGCACTCGCGCATGCAGCCGGCACGTTGCAGCGCAACTTCCAGGGTTACTCGACGCATGCGGCCTGTGACCTGGTTGGTTTTGGCATGAGCGCGATCAGCCATGTTGGCGCGAGCTTCAGCCAGAACGCGAAGGATCTGATCGGCTACTACGCCGCGCTGGACAGCGGCTGTCTGCCAACTGCGCGAGGGCTTTGGCTTGACGACGACGATACGGTGCGCACCGACGCGATCCAGCGCCTGATGTGTGCCGGGTCACTCGACATCGCCGCGTTCTCCGCGCGTCATGCCCTGGATTTTCCGACCTATTTCCAGCGCACGCTGGAGATGCTCAAACCGCTTGAGGATGACGGTCTGGTCATGTGCTCTGCGGATTGCATCGAGGTGACGGGGCGCGGCCAGTTCCTGCTACGCAATATCGCGCGCTGCTTCGACGCCTACGCGGAAGGCTCGGACATCCGCTACTCGCGCGCGGTTTGAAGGACGACGCCAGAGTGGGACACGACGAACCCGCGATCGGCCGCATGGCGGCGAACCCGATTGCCGATGACGGCGACGAACAAAAATTCTGTTCGACCTGCGCGTTCGGTGCAGTCTGCGTCGGCCGCGGCGTCGACAAGTTGGGCCTGGCCGAATTGCACTGCCTCGTTGAGCACGTCGGACCCTATCGTGCGGGCGAGTCGATCTTCCGCACCGGCGATCGCTTTGGAGCCATCTTTGCGGTGCGATCGGGAACGGTCAAGACGCGCCTGGTCGACCTGGAAGGCCGCGAACAGGTGCTGGATTTCCACCTGCCCGGTGAACTGATCGGTCTCAATGCGATCCATCCGGAGATGTATCCATGCGATGCCATCGCGCTCGACACCGTGGAGGTCTGCCGCTTTTCGTTCCCGGCATTGGCGACGCTCGCGACGCGAATTCCGCAGATCCAGCAGGAACTTTTTCGCAGACTCAGCAAGGGCATCGGCGATGCCAGCGTGCGCAACCAGGAATCGTCGGCTGACGAACGCCTCGCTGCGTTCCTGCTCGAGCTCTCCGCGCGCTATGCCGCACGCGGCTTCGCCACACATTCGCTGCGTCTGTCGA